>QHUF01000284.1 GCA_003221075.1 Gemmatimonadota bacterium | reverse complement strand
GCAGATCCCCTTCGCGTGGTTGCCCGCAATGGGGGCAGAAGCGGGCCTCGCGCTTCGCGGGTAACACGCCGCCACAGTACTCGCACTGATCCGGAACGAGCGGATCCTTGGGCTTCGGTGAGGGCGCCCGGAATGCGGTGGGCGGGACGAAGGGCATCGGGACGGGATTCTCGCCCGTCGTATCCACCAGGTCCTCGTCTTCTTGCTCCGGGGCCCCGGGGGGAGCGGGGGGGGCGTACGCGCGATCGGCGAGCAGCGCGCGCTCGGCAGCGCGGCCGTTCACCATCACCTGGGCCTCCGGGAAGCTGCGGAAGTACGCGGGATCCGGATTGATGGTCGCGATCTCGCGCTGCATCGCTTCGCGCACGTTCTCCGGCTCGAGCTGCACGTAGTTGCGCTCTCCCGCAAGGAGCCTCAGCACCGCCATCTCGTAGTCCTGATGGGTCGCGACATTCAGCCGCGACCGGTTGGAGCGATACGGGACGAGCCGTTCGTAGACATCGGCGGCGGGAAAGGGAACGGCGACGCGCGTTTCGCGGGCGAGCGCCGCGACGAGCAGGCCGAAGAGGCGGTCGAGCTCGTCCATCAGCTAGGAACCATTTCTCCACGCGTTCATCCACCGGTCGTACAGGACCGGCACGACGCCGCCTTGTTGCAGCACTTCGACCCCCGACGGATCCCGATACGCCTTGCGATAAAACACGTGGGTGACGCCGGAGTTGATGATCAACTTCGCGCACATGACGCACGGCGACGCGCTGACGAATACGACCTTGTCGCCCACGTTGCCCGGTGCCTTCACGAGCGCGTTCATCTCCGAATGAATGCAGCCGCAGTTGCCCGGCACCGCCGAGTCGCACTTGTTGGGGAGACCGCGCGCGTTGCCGTTGTATCCGATCGCGAGGACGTTCTCGAGCCGCTGGTCGGTGACGACCGTTCCCACCTGCAGGCGCACGCACGTCGAGCGTTTGGCCAGCTCCTCCGCCATGCGCATGTACACCTCGTAGAGCGGTATCCGGTCGACGGGGACTGACGGATCGGCGGCCAGCAGGTGGTCCTTACTTGCTCCGCTCATGCAACTCCTTGTCGGGGTCGAAGTCCACGTATTTGCCGCGCGCCCGCTGCTGCGCGAGCCAGGTATCGAAGCCCGACGGAATCAGGCCATTGGACCGCTCTTGCTGGTCGGCGGCGCGAATCGCGAGGGCGTTCGCATACTCGTTCTTGACGTGCTCGTTGTGTCCGCGGACCCAGCGCCACTCCACGGTGTGCGCGGCATCGACCTGATCGAGCTTCTGCCACAGCTCGGCATTTTCGAGCGCGCCCGTTTTGCGCCGCCAGCCCCGAGTCTTCCAGTCTCTGCGCCACTCGCTCATCCCCTTCACCAGATACTCGGAGTCGGAGACGAAATGGACCAGCGCGTGGCGCCATTGGCGGCGGATCCATTCCAGCGCGGCGATCGCGCCCGCCAGCGCCATCTTGTTGTTCGTCGTTTGCGGCGAGCATTCGTAGAAATCCCACCGCGCCACACTGTCTCCCGCCGGCGCCTCGATCAACGCGGCGTTGCCTCCCCGGCTCGGCTTGGTGGAATCGTTGCCGAGGCAGCTTTCATCCGCATGCACGAGCACGAACGGCGTGGTCACGGCTGGATGACCACCGGAATGTCGGTGTGCAGCAGGATCTCCTCGGCGTGCGAGACCTTCACATCGCTGTGGCGTCCCGACCCGACATGGGCGCCCGCGAACAGGGCATCGCATTGGGTTCGCTCGATCACGCGCGCCACGGCCGCACCGGGCGTGCCGGGCTCGAGGTGCGTGACGAACGCGACGCCCTGCAGCGACAGCATCGCTTCGGCCTCGCCGATGACCATCGTGCCGATCGACGGATCGACCGTCGCGTGAATCACGTGGACCGTGCTGTGTGTGACGCTCGCGAAGCGCGCGACGAGCGCCAGCGCGCGTTGCGACGTCTCCCGGCCATCGTAGGCGATGGCGCAGGATTGCATGGGCGACGGCTTGCTGCCGCACACGATGACCGACCGTTCCGCGATGCGGATCAACGACTTGACCGTCCTGCCGAGGACGTCGGCCGGCGATGTCCGGCCGCGGCGACCCACGAGCACCGTATCGACGTCGTGCGCGAGCGCCGCCAGCTCGGTATCGGGGTCGCCATGCTTGAGGATCGTCTCCACTTGGAGCCCGGCGTCCTTCACCCGCTCCTCCGCCCGCTGCAGCAGCGCGCCGGAGTCGGACGCGCGCTGGCCCGGCCGGTGCGTCTCTTTCACATGCACGACCACCAGCTTGGCCTTGAACCGCAGGCCGAGATGGACCGCCTGCTCCAGCGCCTCGTCGGCGTTGGGGCTGCCGTCCAGACCCACCAGCAGGCGTGTAAACACGATTGGTTAGCGGCGCTCAGGGGAGCACCGCGAAGGTCTCCAGGTCGCGAAGTCGAAACGTGATCAGCTCGCCGGTCATCGGAAGCCGTCCCGCCAGAACATCATCCCGTCCACTCGTTTCCAGGCGTTCCGCCACCACGACATATTCGGTGCCGCGGCGCCGCAGCGCTACCCGCCGCCGCTCGCGCACGGCCCGCTCGAGCGCATCGAGCGCGTCGGGCGTCAGGGAGCGGTATTCGGGAATCGCCGGCGGGCGTCCGGGCATTTCACGTCACCGTGATCGCGCCGGCCACGCCGCGCGCGAGGCGGCCGATCTTGACGGCGGCCGGCGTTCCTTCCCGTTCCAATGCGGCCAGCAGCGCGCCGGCGCGATCGGGATCCACCGCGATCAACAGGCCACCCGACGTCTGCGCATCGAACAGCAGGACGCGAATCGGCTCAGGGACTCCGGCGGCGAACGTTACCTCAGGTGACAGCGCGTCGCGGTTGCGTTGGGTCCCGCCCGGAATCGCGCCGCGCTCGACGAGCGCGACGGCGTTGGGGAAGAGCGGGACAGCAGCGGCGTCGATCTCCGCCGCCAGCCCGCTCGCCGCCAGCATGTTGTGCAAATGGCCCAGCAGTCCGAATCCGGTCACGTCAGTGGCGGCGTGTACGCCTCCCCCCGTCGCTCGCATCGCGCGAGCCGCGCCGGCGTTCAACGTTGCCATCGATTTCACTGCGGCGCTGATGTCTGGCGCAGTTGCAAGATCCCGTTTCAACGCGGTCGTGAGCACACCAGTCCCGATCGGCTTGGTGAGCACGAGCGCGTCCCCGGCCCGCGCGCGCGCGAGCGTGACGATGCGGTGGGGATGCACCTCACCGATCGCGACCATGCCGTACTTGGGCTCTGGGTCGTCCACGGAATGGCCGCCGAGCACGAAGGCGCCCGCTTCTTTGGCGATTTCGGCGCCGCCGCGCAGCACGTCGCCCAGCAGCTCGTAGGGCAGCTTGTCGCGCGGCCAGCCGACCAGATTCAGCGCGAGCAGCGGTGTCGCCCCCATCGCGTACACGTCCGAGAACGCATTGGCAGCGGCGATTCTGCCAAAGTCGTAGGCATCGTCCACAATCGGGGTGAAGAAATCCACGGTGGCGACGATGGCGCGATCCGGCGTCAACTGGTACACGGCGGCGTCGTCCCGCGTCGAAGCGTCGACGAGGATGCGTGGATCGGTGATGGTGGGCACGTGGCGCAAGACCTGCGCCAACTCGGCAGGGCCGAGCTTGCAGGCTCAGCCGGCGCCGTGCGAGTAGCTGGTCAGCCGCACGATCGATTGCGTCGACATCGTGCGCGGAAGATGGAGGGAACTACTGCAGGACGGCAACCTCCGCGGGAATGTGGTTCAGCTCCCGGTCCTCGAAGCGCACGAGCCCATCAGCGTCGAGGACGAAATAGGAGGGTGTGCCCCACTGGCTGAAGGCGCGGCTCGCCTCCCGCCATGGGTCGGCGTAGACGGGGAATGTGAGTTTCTGATCCGCGAGAAATCGCTGGAGGTCGTCCGAGACGCGCTCGTCGTCGGTAATCGTCACGATGGCAACACCCTGTTGCCGCAGTCGCGTGATCAAACGCTCCAACGCCGGCAGCTCCTTCAAGGACGGGCCGCAATGGCGGGACCAGAAGGCGACAAACGTCACGTGATCGCGCGTGAGACTGTCGAGGCGCGCCGCGCTGCCACCCGCTGCTTCGAGCCGCACTGCCGGGGGGAGGCCTCGGCGCACGGCCATGTCCAGCAGCCGCCGGCGCATCTCGCCGCGGCCGTCCTGCAGCAGTCGCGCCCACGCGGCGGAGTCGACCGAGGCCCCGGTGGGCTCCTCCGTGGCGGGGTCGGCGGCCGCGAGCGCGAGCAATCGGAGCGCCCCTGCCGTGTCGCCGCTCGAACGCTCGATCTCAGCGACGCGACGGAACAGTGAAACGTCCCAGCCTTCACGCACGGCGAGTTTGAGTGTGTCGAGGCCCGCCGTCGTTCGTCCGCTCGCCACCAGCGCGTCGCCCAACGCGACCAGAATCTGGCGCGCGCTCGCGGCGTCGACGGCACGCTGCTCCTCGACAGTGCGCTCGAGCGCTCGTCGCGAGTCGTGCAGCATCTCAAGACCCTGGAGGTGGCGGCGCAACCGCTGCATTCCCTCCTCGCGGAGGGCAGGAAAGCGCGTGAACACGGTAGCAATCCACGAAGAATCGCGTGGGTTCATCACGAGGTAGTGAGCCGACCAGCGCACGAGGCCCGCGGAATCTCCCACGCGCTGCGCCATGCTCCACCCCACGTAGACCAGGTTGCCGTGTGCCGGACCTGCTTCGTCCCACAGGCGGTCCAAGTCGGCCAGCGCCCGCACGGAGTCCTTGTCCTTCCACGCGCGAGCCCCGATGGCGAGCGCGCGATTTTGGACGGCTAATGGCGACGTGGGTGCCTCTCGCTCCAGGCGACTGCGCCAAAACGCCTCGCGGACGCTGTCTCCCACGTCCATGGCGTACCAGAACATGTCGCCGAGGTCGTCGACTGTGAGGGACGCGCGACGCGCGAGCCGGTCGTGAAAGGCCTTCAGGCGGGTCCGGTGTCCGTCGAGAGCGCTGTCCAGGTGCGATTGGCCGAGCACGTTCTTCTCGTAAAAGAACAGGTTCGACCAGCTGCCGACGCGGTCGGGATACAGGGCCGCCAACTGACGCGCCGTCTCGTAGCCCTCTTCCCAGTTCCGACCCATCATGTCGTTTTCACGCTGCATCAGGGCGTCGAACGTCGGCCGGCCCTCGGCGTCGTGGACCAGCAGTTCCCACAAGCGACGCCCATTGCTGTCAACGATGCGGCCGTCCGCGTCCTCCACCGCGAAGGCGGCGTACACGACGGAGTTCGGCAAGCGAAGGGTGGTTCGGAACAATCCGCCGCCGGCGCGCGTCAGCTGGGCGGCGACTACCTGGCTCGTCGTGCGCTGGTAGGCGTCGTCACGCGTGCTGCGGAAACGCGCTCTGAGGATGAGCCGGTCGCGGCCGATAAGGGTGCTGGGCGCGCGATAAGCGACCTGCACCGTCTGACCGGCGCGCGGCGTCCCCGGAGTCAGCGTAAGCTCGCCCTGGATATCGCCCGCCGTCAGCGTTGCCGTGGGCCAGGCGAACCAAAGTCCTGCGCTTGTTGCAAGAACCAGAACGGCTGCTGCGGCGACTCGCCAGCGGGCTGACGCAAGACGCGGATCGGCGAGCGGCAGAATGACGTGCTCGTTTGCAGCGAGGCGCTCGTGAATGCGGTCGAGCAGCTCAGGGGACGCCGCTGCCGTCGGCAACCGCGCGATCGCCGCCTTCATCTCGCGGATCCAAGAATCGTTCACGCTCCACCTCCCAACGCACGCCGTAGCGCACGCATCGCGCGGTGCAACCGCACCTCGCTCGTCCCCGTGCGGATGCCGAGCAACCTTCCGATCTCCGCGTGGGAGAATCCCTCGACCTCCTTCAGCACGAACACCATTCGCAGGTCGTCAGGAAGCGCAGCGATGGCGCCTTCGATATCCCACCGAACTTCAGGCGTTTCTGACAAGGCGGCTTGCTCACCGGCGAGATCGAGAGCGACCTCATGCCGGCGGGTGCCTCGCCGAACGCGGTCGAGAGCGAGCCGCACCGTCACGGTGCGCAACCACGCACCGAAGCTGCCGCGCTCGGCGTAGCGCCGAACCGCCATTGGCAAACCCACGAACAAATCCTGCACGACATCCTCCGCATCGACGGATGATCCCGTTACTCGGCGCGCGAGATTCAAGAGCGCACTCGCGTACCGATGGAAGAGGACATCCAGCGCCTCCAGATCACCGTTGGACAAGCGCTCAACGAGCGCTGGGTCGTCCGAGCGTTCATTCTTGGATGGAATCGATGGCTCTGGTGCTGGCACAGCAGTCTCTAGAAGAGAAACGTGTGGCGGTGAGGAAACCTTACAGGGGGAAGATACTTACGAGAGGCGCCAGGCGAGCAGAGACCCGGCCACAAGATACCGGGCAATGTCGAAACAAGTGCCCAAGATCACGACCCGGTGTGGCACGGGATCCTGGCGAGCCCACCTCGGGCCGCTCGCGAGCCCACCCAGCAAAAGGAAGAGCAGCCACCACTCACCGCTGCCCAATGAGTCGAACCACAACGAGGCGAGCAGCGTCAAAAGACCCGCTTCGATGACACGCCATCTCAATACGCGCAGACGAGTGGCGGTATAAACCGGCCCGGTAGGAGGCGGTTGCGTAAGCTTGGCGATGACATAGCCACTTGCGAAGGTCGTCATGACAAAGCAGATGACGATCAGGGACCACGCGACGACCAACCGGCCAAGCGTCACGCTATCGGGGCTGCTTGTAGCCCGGACCGCGCAGGCCCCGGCCCGGGCGCGCGTTCGTGATCTGCCCCTTCCTCAAAACCATCTGCCCATTCACAAAAACGTACTCGATGCCGACCGAAGTCTGATGCGGCTGCTCGAACGTCGCGCGATCGATCACCGTCTCCGGATTGAACACGGTGATGTCGGCGTAGAATCCCGGTTTCACGAGGCCGCGATCGGACAGATTGACGCGCTGTGCCGCCAGGGACGTCATCTTGCGCACCGCGAACTCCAGCGGGAACAGCTTCAGATCGCGTGAATAGTGGCCGAGGATGCGCGGAAAGCTGCCGTAGGCGCGGGGGTGTGCGGACTGGGTGCTAAGCGGACCGTCGGGCGCCACGCCGCCGAAATCGGTGTTCACCGCCATCCACCACTGCTTCATCCCGGCCTGCACGTCGGGCTCTTGCATGATGGCGTACACGGCGTCGGTGCGATGACCCTGTTCGGCGAGGACGATATCAAACACCGTCTCGACGGGATCCCGGTGTCGCATCGCCGCGATCTCCGCAACCGTCTTGCCCTGCATGTAGCGCAGCGAATCCTGGAACGTGCCGGTGATGAGCACGCCGCCGCCGCCGCCGGCAGCGGAGAAAAAGCTTTCCCCCCGCGGATTGACGATCTCCGCGTGGAGGCGCGCCCGCGTCGCGGGGTCGCGCAACCGGATCAGCAGCGAGTCCCAGCCGCCGCTCTCGGCCCACGTTGGGATCGAAGCGTCCAACGAGGTTGCCGCGCGAATGTAGGGATACTGATCCGCCGTCACGTCGAGGCCCGCCGCGCGCGCGGAATCGATCTTCGCGAGGACGCGTGGCATCTGTCCCCAACTCCTGCGGCCCGAGAGCTTGAGATGCGACACCTCGGCGGGAATGTCCGCTTCCTTCGCGATCCGGAACACTTCATTGAGCGCATCGTCGATGTGCTCGCCTTCATCGCGCATGTGTGAGGCGTAGATCCCACCGTGCCGCCGCGCCGCGCGGGCGAGCGCGATGAGCTCGTCGGTCTTGGAGTAGCTCGCCGGCGCGTACTCGAGCGCCGTCCAGACGCCCAGCGCGCCCTGCTCCATGAGGGTATCGACGATCGCCGTCATCCGGGTGAGCTCCGCGGCGGTCGGGGCACGATTCTCTTTGCCCACCACCACAAGCCGCACCTGCGTCGCGCCCACGAACATGGCGATGTTGAGGGACGATCCCTGCCGCTCGAGCTGCGCGAAGTAGCCGTTCAGGTCGCGCCAGTCCTCGCGATAGTGCCACTTCTTCATCGCATCCGAGTCGTCGGCCACCAGCCGGTCGGTGAGCGGCGCGACGGACCCGCCTTCGCCCGTGACTTCGGTGGTGATGCCTTGCGTGACCTTCGACAGCACGCGGTTATCGATCAGCACGTTGATCTCCGACTGGCCCATCATGTCGATGAACCCGGGTGCGACCACCAGGCCGCTCACGTCCAGCGTCTCGCGGGCCCCGGCCGCGCCGAGGAATCCGACGGCCGCAATCCGGTCCCCGCGAACCGCGACGTCGCCGCGATATCTGGGATTGCCGCTGCCGTCGATGATCCAGCCGTTCTTGAGGATCAGATCGTACGGCCCATCGCTGCGGGCCGGCCCGCCCCTGCCGCATGCGCTGAGGAGTAGAAGAAGGATCGACCGTCCGACCGTCAGACCGTCCGACCGTCGCTGTTTTATTTCCATGTCGCTCTCAGGGAGTCGGGCCGGATGATCCGGCCGCGGATCATGACCATCGCGATGTTGCGAGTGGCCGCGATGTTGCGGGCAGGGTCGCCGTTCAGCACGACCAGGTCCGCGACTTTGCCAGGTGCGAGGAGGCCGAGGGAATCTGCATGCAACAGCTGCGCGCCGCGGCGCGTGGCGGCGGTGATCGCTTCGAGCGGCGTCAGGCCGGCGGCAACGAGCAGGGCCATCTCTTCGTGTAACGAGTATCCCGGAATGAGCAGCTGATTCGCGGCGTCCGAGCCGGCGGCAATCGCGCCGCCGGCGCGTTTGTACTCGCGCACGAACTGATCCTGCTGCCGGCGGGAGCGCCGAAATGCCGCGAAGTCGCCCGGGCCCCAGCCGGTACGGCGCAACAGGCTCGGGACGCTCCGGACGCTCTGCGCGTTTTCGGGCACGTCCTCCATACCAGGGCGCATGAGCAGAATCGGGTTGTCGAGCCGCGAGAGCATGTCGTGGACGATCAGCGTTGGGACGATCGCCACCTTGGTCTGCGCGAGGGCGCGCGCCGTACGCGCGATCGTGCTCGAATCGAGGCGGGTCCAGCCCTTTTCTTCAGCCGTCCAGCCGGTGAGGAAGGTGTTGTGCGCGGTGGCGTAGCTCGGATCGCCGGTCGCGGCCTGCACGACGCCGGCCATGTGCTCGATCGAGACGACGCCGGCGCGGGCCGCCGTCAACGCATCGGTCTTGCCGAGATGCGCCGCCACGGGGAGGCGCAGTTTCTCCGCCTCGTCGATGAGCGGCCGCAGCAGGTTCGGCGTGACTTTCGTGTAGATCTTGAGATAGTCGACGCCCGCAACGGCATGCAGATCGACCGCGCGCCGCGCCTGGTCTGGCGTCGAGATGCCGGTCGCGTTGGGATACGTCGTCGGGATGCCGTCGATCATGGCGCCCGCACTGAACATGCGCGGGCCCAGGATCGATCCGAGATTCACGTCATTCTTGAGCGCGAGCACGGTGTCGGCCTCGCCGTGCAGATCGCGCACGGTCGTCACGCCCCACGCGACGTAGCGGCCCACCGCCCAGCGCTCTACGTGCGCATGCGCGTCGATCAGTCCCGGGATCACGGTCTTGCCCACCAGACTGATGCGCTGGGCGCTCTTCGGAATCGGGATTTCGTTAACGCGGGCGATCGACTCGATGTGACCGTTGCGCACGATGATGAGGACATCCTGCTTCGGCGCGCCGCCTGCCCCGTCGATGAGCGTCGCCCCCTCGAGCGCGATGACGCGATCCGCACTGACGCCTAACCGGTCGCGCATCTTGCTGCAACCCGCGAGCGCGACGAGCGAGAGCGTCAACGTGAGCCTCACTTCGGGTCCGGTGAGGTGTGATCGTGGAGAATACGCCAGCGATCTCCTTGTTTCTGCAACACCAGCGTGAATGGGCCACTCGCTACGGTTGAGTCGCGCTTCGAGAGTTTAAAGCGCGCGGTCGCGTAGGCGAAATCGGGCGTCAGGACGCGCACGTGCAGCTCATCGAAGGAAAGTGAATCGCGCGACTTCCCCGGCGCGAAGTAGTTCTTCTGGTACCGGTCATACATCGCCTGCCATCCATACATGAGGTGACCGCCCGCCATGTAGCTCGTCAGCGAGTCGTTCGCGTAGTCACTCATGAAGCCGGCGAGATCGCCGCGATTCCAGTCGGCGGCGGAGCGCTGCAACATCGCGGCGATTTCCTGCGGCGGATTGCCGAGCGGAATTGCGGGAGCGCGGCAAGCTGCCGCGAGAAGTATTACGGCGTACGGCGCACTGCGCACGATTTGCCTCCTAACGTAGCCGCGGGAGCGTCTCGTCGAGACGCTCCCGCGGGTGTCATCGCGAGCTGGGTTAGCGGCGGCGTTTCTTCTTGGCGGCCTTTTTCTTTTTCTTCGCCGACTTTTTCTTTGCTTTTGGCCGAGACTTTTTGGCGGCTTTCTTTTTCTTCTTGGCCTTCTTCTTGGCCTTCGGCTTGGAAGAGGGGCGCGACTCTTCCATCGGGAAGGACGATGGTGTCGGCGCAGGAGTCGGCGCCGACGGGAACATCGGCTCCATGAACCCCGGTCCGGGCCAACTACTCTCCGTTACATCCATCTGCTCAAGCATCGGATCTTCTCCTATGCTGTGGAGGTGCGGGGGCGTCGTGGGTGGCCTATAGCTTACCGCGGGATTCGGACCTCGCAAGTGACACGTGCTACCGCGTTTTGGGTCCCACCGGTCGCCGTCCGCTGTGACAAGTTGGCTTGACAACGGCATTTAGCCGGACACACATTCGCCAACCATGATAAGACGGGCACTCATCGTCGCGCTCGCGTGCGTGCTAGCTGGTGCAGCGGCGGCGCAAAACGTCGCCGAAGTCCAGGTGGCGCCTCCTTCGGTGACTATTCGCGTCGGTGAGCGCACCGGTTTGCTCGCCACGGCCTTCGATCGGATCGGCAATGTGATCCCGACGGTGCGCATCATCTGGTCGTCGAACAACCTGAACGTTGCGAAAGTCGACAACAACGGCACCGTGACCGGCGTCGCCAACGGGGTCGCCATCATCGAAGGCCGCGTGGGCGCACGGCGCGGTCAGGCCGCGGTACAGGTCACGGGGGGGGCATCACCGCCTCCCGCTCCGCCGACCGCCCCACCGGCAGCGCCTCCGCCCCCTCCTGGCCCCGACCCGCTCGCCGGGCAACCCGCCGGGAGTGGACCGGCTGCCGCCTTGCGCCTCGAGCCCGGGGTTGTCTACCTGCTGCCGTCTGAGAACTCGCGGATTTCGCCGCGGGCGCTGCGGGAGGACGGCTCACCGGCCGCCCCCCTCTCGGTTACCTGGACATCGCTGCGCCCCGACGTGGCGAGCGTCGATCAGAGCGGTAACGTCGTCGCGCTCGCGCCGGGGCAGGGCACGATCCAGGCGACCGCCCCCGGCGGTGGCGGGCTGACGGCGACCGCGCCCGTGGTGGTACAGCAGGCGGAGTTCACGGTGCAGGAGGGCTCTCCGGTGATGCTTTCGCCGGGCGAGGTCGATACGCTGCATGTGATCGTCGCCGCGCAGAACAACAGAAAGGTCAACCCGCTCGTGTTGCAGTGGGCTTCGAGTGATCAGAGCGTGACGCGCGTCAGCCTCGCGGGCGTGGTGACGGCAGCCGGGCCGGGCAAAGCGATCCTGACCGTCTCAGGGTTGCTGCAGAGCAAGAGCATCGAAGTGTCGGTGCACCAGGTTGTCGAGAAGCTCTCGGTGCGTCCGCCGCGATCCCCCGAAGTGCAGGTCCCGCTGACCGGCAGCGTGAAGTTCGAAGCGCAGGCACTGACCGCCGACAACGCACCGGTTCCGGAAGCGCCTTTCCGTTGGACCGTCACGGATCCTGGGCTCGCGAGCTTCGACGTGAAGACCGGACTCCTGACGGGTCGCGCGGTGGGGAAGACGCAGCTGATGGTGCGGGGGCCGGGCGCTGGTCTCGTGGTGACCTGGAATGTCAGCGTGATCGCCGGCTCGGTGAAGTTCACCGAGGCCCGCGTTGGGCTCGGAGTGAATCAACGGCGCACCCTGCGCGCCAATTACGCCGACGACCAGGGGAACGTGCTCGGCCCCGCCTCGAACCTCACCTGGAACAGTGATGGTCCGCAGGTTGCGACCGTGGGGGAAGACGGCACAGTTGCCGGCGCCGGGTATGGGCATGCGAAGATCACGGCGACCGCCGCTGGCGGGAAGACGGCAGTGGCGGACGTGTACGTCGTCGGCGAGATCCTCATCGCCAGCTCGCGGGGGAACCCGGCCGGCAAGTTCCAACTCTATGCTGTCGAGCGGTCCAACCTTGCCCAGCTCACGAAGCTCACGCCCGACACGACGTCGGCGAGCGATCCCGCCTTTTCGCCGGATGGCGCGCGTCTCGCGTTCGTTTCCCAGCGCGATGGCAACCCCGAGATCTACGTCATGAATGCGGACGGGACCGGGGCGACCCGCATCACAAACGACCCGCAGGCCGATGGCCGACCCTCGTTCACACCCGACGGGCAGGCGCTGGTGTTTCAATCCTCCCGCACCGCGGGCAAGCAGCAGATCTGGACGGTGAACGTGGACGGCACGGGCCTCACGCAGCTGACGCGCGACTCGGTGAATTCCTCACCGGCGGCGTCACCGGACGGGCAGACAATCGCCTACGTGTCGAGCCGTAACAAAGACTCGGACATCTGGCTGATGGCACGCGATGGCTCGAATCAGCGGCAATTCACGCGCTCGCCGCAGCAGCGCGAGTCGGAGCCCCGCTTCCTCCGCGACGGCACGTTGGCCTATCTCGTGGAGCGGCGTGAAGGGAACCGCACGGTGCAACAGGTGATGCGCGCCGATCTCGCGACTGGGGCAACGACCGCGCTGACGGGCATCGATCTCGCGATCGCCTCGTTCGCGGTCTCGCCCGCGGGCGATGTCCTGGCATTGGTGGTGAACGCCGAGCCGCAGAACCGCCGCAATCCCACCTATCGCGTGTACATCCAGCCGGTCAGCTCGGGGACCCCGATACCCGTGCCCACTGTGGGTACGGAGCAGATGATTACGCCGACATTCCGGCCCTGATCGGGACTCGGGGTTAGGGACTAGGGGCTAGGGGTGCGTGCGGCGGTTCTGACCGGTTCGGGCGGTTTCGAGAACATCCAAATCAGCGACGTTCCTGACGCACCGGCTCCCCGGGCGGGAGAAGTGCGCGTCGCGATTCGCGCGGCGGCGTTGAATCATCTCGATCTGTTCGTCGCGGAAGGCCTGCCCGGAGCAGGCAGAGAATTCCCGCACATCGTCGGTGCGGACGGGGCGGGCGTCGTGGAGACGGTCGGCCCCGGCGTCACGAGCGTGCAGCCGGGCGATCGCGTGCTCATCAATCCGGGCATCTCCGATTACTCCTGCGAGTTCTGTCGGGCGGGCGAGCATTCGCTGTGCATCAACTACCGGCTGCTGGGCGAGCACCTCCCAGGGACGATGGCCGAGCTGGTGACGGTACCTGCGCAGAACGTGGTGCGGGGACCGAATCTCTCACCGGCCCTCACGTGGGCGGAGGCAGCCGCGTTTTCGCTCGTCACGCTGACCGCGTGGCGGATGCTCGTGACGCGCGCACAGCTCAAACCGGGAGAGACAGCGCTCATCTGGGGAATCGGCGGGGGCGTGTCCCTGACCGCGATGCGCATCGCCAAGCTGGTCGGGGCGCACGTGATCGTCACGTCTTCGGACGACGCCAAGCTCGCTGCGGCGAAACAGCTCGGCGCTGATGTGACCCTGAACCACCGCACGCAGAAGGTGGCCACTGAAGTGCGTGCCCTGACCAACAAGCGTGGCGTGGACGTCGTGGTCGAAAATGTCGGAGCCGCGACGTGGGACGACTCACTGCGCTGTCTCAGACGCGGGGGACGCCTCGTGACCTGTGGCGCGACATCCGGGCCGCAGGTGAGTCTCGATCTGCGGCGATTGTTCTGGCATCACTGGAGCCTGCTCGGATCCACGATGGGGAACGCGGCCGAATACGCGGAAGTCGTGCGGCGGCTGGGCCAAGGCGAGCTGCGGCCGGTCGTGGATCACGTCTTTCCGATGGATCGCGTGAGGGAGGCGTACGAGCGACTCGCTAAGGGACAACAGCTTGGGAAAGTGGTGGTGGAAGTCTCGTCCTAGGGCGCAGTTGTCTTTGCCCGTCTAAGTAATTAATTTTTATCATCTTACACCTCCTCCGACATATATCGAAATGACTGGTCCCAACGTTCGAGAGCGGATCCTTCCGCGCCTCATCGAAGACGAATTAAAGGAATCATTCCTCGACTATTCGATGAGCGTCATCGTGCAGCGCGCGCTGCCCGATGTACGCGATGGCCTGAAGCCCGTGCACCGCCGCATCCTCTACGCGATGAACGAGCTGGGGCTCGTTCCCGGCCGTCCCTACAAGAAGAGCGCGACGGTCGTGGGTGATGTGCTCGGCAAGTACCATCCGCATGGCGACGTCGCGCTGTACGACACCCTGGTGCGCATGGTTCAGGACTTCTCGCTGCGCTACCCGCTGGTGGATGGGCAGGGGAATTTCGGATCGGTCGACGGCGACTCCGCGGCGGCGTACCGCTACACCGAAGCGCGCCTCACCCGCGTCGCGATGACGATGCTGGAGGACATCGACAAGAACACCGTCGCGTTCGTCCCCAACTTCGACGACCGGCTGCAGGAGCCGACGGTGCTGCCCGGACGGCTGCCCAACTTGCTCGTCAACGGTTCCGCGGGCATCGCGGTCGGCATGACCACGAACATTCCGCCGCACAACCTGAGCGAGGTCGTGCAGGCCGTGGTGCATTTGGTCGATCACCCGAACGCCACCATCAAGGACATCAGGAAGTTCGTCAAGGGCCCCGACTTTCCGACCGGGGCGATCATCTACGGCCGCGACGGGATCAAGGAGTGTTACGAGAAGGGTCGTGGCCGCATCGTCATCCGTGCTCGCGCCATCGCGGAAGAGAAGGAATCGACCGGCAAGCAACAGATCGTCGTCACGGAGTTCCCCTATCAGGTCAGTCCCGAGCGCGTGCACGAGCAGATTCGCGACCTCGCGCTCGCCAAGAAGCTCGAAGGCATCAGCGACGTCCGGAACGAGTCCGACAAGGAAGGGATCCGGCTGGTGATCGAGCTGAAGCGCGACGTCATTCCCATGGTCGTGCTCAATCAGCTCTACAAGCACACGCAGATGCAGCAGACGTTCGGCGCTATCATGCTGGCGCTGGTGGACGGCACGCCGAAGGAGCTGACACTCCTCGAGCTGCTGCAGCACTTCATCGAGCACCGCCATACCGTCATCACCCGGCGCACCGAGTTCGAGCTGCAGCGCGCGCAGGATCGCGAGCACATCCTCGAAGGCTTGAAGATCGCCGTCGACCACATCGACGAAGTCATCAAGATCATCAAGAAATCGAAGGACACCCCGAGCGCCGATGCGGCGTTGCGGAAGCGGTTCAAGCTGTCGGAGAAGCAGTCGGCCGAAATCCTGAACATGCGGCTGGCGCGGCTCACCGCTCTCGAGATCACGAAGCTCGAGGAGGAGCTGAAGGACGTCCGCAAATTCATCAAGGAGTGCAGGGAGATCCTAGCGTCCAAGCCACGGCGCATGAAGATCCTGAAGGAGGAGCTGACGGAGCTGGCGCACGGCTTCGGCGACGAGCGGCGCACGGAAATCGTCGCCGACCAGGGCGAATTCTCGATCGAGGATCTGATCGCCGAAGAGGACATGGTGATCACCGTGTCCCACGCCGGCTACATCAAGCGCCTCCCCACGACCGCCTACCGGCGGCAGCGGCGCGGCGGCAAGGGCGTGATCGGCGCCCACGCCAAGGAAGACGACTGGGTCGAGCATCTTTTCATCGCCTCGACGCACGACTACGTCATGTTCTTCACCGAGCAGGGCCAGTGTTACTGGCTGAAGGTGCACGAGATCCCGCAGGCGGCGCGCGCCGCGCGCGGCAAGCCGATCCTGTCCTGCGTCGCGATGAAGCCCGACGAGAAAGTCGCGGCGCTCGTCCCGGTGCGCGAGTTCTCCGAGGATCAGTTCCTGCTCTTCGCCACCAAGGACGGCCTCGTCAAGAAGACGGTGCTCTCGGAATTCGGGAATCCGCGCTCGGTCGGGATTCGCGCCATCAACATCGAAAAGGGCGACGAGCTGATCGACGTGCAGGTCACGGACGGGAAGAACGACATCGTCCTCGCGACCTCGCACGGCATGAGCATTCGCTTCCACGAGAAGGACGTGCGCGACATGGGGCGCACGGCCACAGGCGTGAAGGGCATCGAGCTCGACAAGAAAGACCACGTCATCGACATGGTCGTGGTGCGCCGCAAGTCCACACTCCTCACGGTCACCGAAAAGGGCATGGGGAAGCGCTCCGAGCTCGACGAGTACCGGGTGCAGCATCGCGGCGGCCGCGGCATCATCACGCTGAAGCGCAACGAGAAGACCGGCGACATCGTGGCGTTGAAAGAGGTGTTGCCCGACGACGAGCTGATGATGATCACCAAGAAGGGGATCATGATCCGCGTTCCCGTCGAAGGGATCCGCATTTCCGGCCGCAACACGCAGGGCGTGAAGGTCATGAACCTGACGCCCGGGGATCTGGTCGTGGATGTGGCGCGCGTCGTCAAGGAAGACGAGGACGAAGCGGTCGACGAAGATGACGACGAGACACCGCGTTCCGCCGCCTCCAAGCCCAAGGCCCCAGCCCCCAGGCCCAAGGCCCCAAGCAAGCCCAAGTCCCGGGCCCCGAAGCCCAAGAAGTAGTGGTCACTTCCCGGGACATCACGGAAGCCGCAGAGGGCCTGCGGGGTATCGCGCGCCGCACGCAGCTCGTCTACGTCGAGGAGCTGGGTGCGCATCTCAAGCTCGAGAACGAGCAACCGATCGGCGCGTTCAAGATCCGCGGCGCCTACAACGCCATCCGCAAACTTCCCGACCCCGCGCGCAAGCGCGGGGTCATCACGTTTTCCTCGGGGAATCACGGCCAGGCCGTGGCGTTTGCCGCGAAACAATTCGGCGTGCGCGCCGTGATCGTGATGCCCGAAACGACGCCGGCCGTGAAAATCGCCGGCGTCAAGAAATGGGGCGGCGAGGTCGTATTCGCGGGCCGCACGTCCGAGGACCGGCGGATCAAGGCGGAAGAGATCGCCCGCCAGGAGCAGCTCGCGATCGTGCCGCCGTTCGATCATCCCGACATCGTGGCAGGCCAGGCGACCGTCGCGCTCGAAATCGTCGAGCAACTGCCGGAGGTCGAGACGGTGGTCGTGCCGGTGGGCGGCGGCGGCCTAATTTCGGGTATCGTGACGGGTCTTGCCGCGGCCGGCAGCCGGGCAGTGGTGTGGGGAGTCGAGCCGTCGGGCGCGCCCAAGCTGCACCACTCGCTTGCGGCCGGAAAAGTCGTCCGTCTCGAGCGCACGGGCAGCATCGCCGACGGTCTGATCACCCTCAACGTCGGCGACGTGCCGTTTGCCGAGCTGACGCGGGAGAAAGACCGGCTGCGCGGGGTCGTCCTGGTGGAGGATGACAGTATCCGCGCCGCCGTGCAGTTTCTATGGCGCACCTGCCGGCTCGCCGTCGAGCCGTCGGGCGCGGCCACGACCGCCGCATTGCTCGCCGGTCTGGTCCCACGCGCCAGGACCACGGTGCTCGTGGTCAGCGGTGGCAACGTGGATCGCTCGCTTCTCGAGGCAACGGACTGATGCCGGGTACCGCAACGCGAGTCCTAGTCGCCGATGACGATGCCTCGTTGGTCCAGACGCTGACCTGGATCCTGAAGGAAAACGGATACGAGGTCGCCGTCTGCCCGGGAGGCGACGGGCTCTTCGCCAAGCTCGAAGAGATCAAGCCCGCGATTCTGCTGCTCGACATCATGATGCCCAAGGTGGACGGGCTGCAGCTGCTCGAGCGCCTCAAACAGGACGAGCGGTACCGCGACCTGCCCGTGCTCATGGTGTCGTCCATGCCGCCCGAAGAAGCGACGGTGCGCGCGCTGGGCCTCGGCGCCGCGGATTTCATCTCCAAGCCGTTCCGGGTGCGGGAGCTGCTGGCGCGCGTCGAAGCGCATATCCGCGTGGGCCGCGCGCTCGCGCAGGCGCGCGAGGAAGCGCGCAGCCGGGCCGCGATGGTGGACATCCTCCACGAGGTGACCGACTCCCTCAAGCCGGACGAGATGTACCACATCCTCGCCCGCCGCGTCGCCCGCGCGCTCAACATCTCCAAGTGCTCGATGGTGCTCGCGAAGCCCGGCGATCATCAGGGGGTTGTGGTCGCGGCCTACGAGAACCCGATGCTGCGCAATCTCCAGATCGAGCTGATCCGCTATCCGGAGATCCGGAAGGCCGTTTCGAGCGGCCGGCTCGTCCTGGTGGAAGACGTCGCGACCGATCCTCTATATGAAGAAGAGCGGCGCCGCTGGGAGCGTGAAGAGATCAAGGTGCCCACCCGCTCGGCCGTCGCCCTGCCGTTCTGGATGAAGGACCAGCAGATCGGCGTCTTCTTCCTGCGCACCACCGGAGACGATCCACCGCTCACACGCGCCGACGCGCAGTTCGCCGAAACCGTCATCAAAACGGCGGTGTCGGCGATCGAAAAGGCGTACGATTTCGAGAGCGCGGTCTCGGACAAGCAGCGGCTCGAGAAGCTCGCCGCCACCGACGCGCTCACCGGTCTCACGAACCGCCGCGGGTTGTCGGAGGCGCTCACCCAGGAGCTCGACCGCGCGCGGCGCTACAATCTCGCGCTGACGATCCTCCTCGCCGACATCGACCGCTTCAAGACCATCAACGACACCCGCGGCCACATCGCCGGCGATTCCGTGCTGCGACAGGTCGGCGAGCTGTTGCGGCGGGAGGCGCGTTCGGTGGACATCGTGGCCCGGTACGGCGGCGAGGAGTTCGTCGTCGTGATGCCGGAGACGGCGACGCAAGGCGCAGCCATCTTCGCCGAACGCGTCCGCTTGCGCGTGCAGAATCGTGATTTCGCGGATCCCGGCGATGATCCCGTCCACGTTACGATCAGCATCGGACTCGCGTCGTTTCCCGACGATCGCGTCCACAGTGCCGATAACTTCGTCTCGCTCGCCGATCAGGCCCTCTATCGCGCCAAGAACGAAGGGCGCAACTTGGTCCGGCAATGAGCGAGCGCCGCTGCCCCAAGTGCGGGTCCGTGTATACGGATGCGGGCGCACGCTTCTGTCCGAAGGACGGCAGCATGCTCGTGGAGATCCAGGCGAGGAAGCCCGCGGCGCCCGCGTCATCGGGCAGTGGTACCGGCGTCCGCACGCCGCTGCCGCCGGGAAAAGCGGGTCTCGACCGCGCCTCCACCCTCTCGAATCAAATCCTCGATGCCCGCTATCAGGTCCTGAAGAAGCTGGGCGAGGGCGGGATGTCGTATGTCTATCTCGCCAAGGAAATCTCGTCCGATGCCACCGTCGCCATCAAAGTCCTCTCGCCGCGCCTCGCGTCGGACAAGAGCTCGGTCGAACGCCTGCGCCGCGAAGCGGGACTCGCAATGCGCCTCGATCATCCCAACGTGTGCCGCATCCTGCGGCTCGGCGAATCGGAAGACGGGCTGATCTATTTGGTGATGCCGTTCCTGAAGGGAGAGCTGCTCTCCGATCGGGAAGTGCGCGGCGGGCCGATGGAGATGACGCTGGGTGTGACGCTGCTGAAGCAGATGTGCGCCGGCCTCCATCACGCCCACGAGTTGCAGATCATTCACCGCGACCTGAAGCCCGAGAACGTCATGCTCGTGCCGGACGAGGACGGCGGGGCGGGCGTCGAGCGCGCTGTGGTGATGGACTTCGGTCTGGCCAAGGAGCGGCGCGCCGATCCGGCGATCGCGAAGCTCACGGCGACGGGCATCATCCTGGGCACGCCCGAGTTCATGAGCCCGGAGCAAATCCGCGGCAAACCGCTCGACGCCCGCAGCGACATCTATGCGCTCGGCATCGTGGCGTTCGAGATGTTCACCGGCAAGCTGCCCTTCCAGGGACGCAACGCGCAGGAAATGATGATCGCACGGCTGCGCAGCCAGCCGATCGCGATCCGCACGCTGCGCCCCGACATCCCGGACGCCGTCGAAAAAGCGCTCACCAAGGCGCTGCAGACGAACCCGGATGATCGGTTTACGACCGCGCTCGAGTTCGGCGATGCGCTGACCGGCGGCGCCTCGGAATCATCTGGTGGATTCTTCGGGAAACTCAAAGAGAAGTTCTCATGATCCTCGGCCGGAGCGTCGCCGGAGTGCCGTGAAGCGGTTCCCCGCGTTCGACCCACCGGAGTACGTCGACTGGAAACCGGATCCCGCGCTCGTGCGCGCCTTCCGGGCCACCATCGAAGCAAATCCCGAGCGTGCAGCGGTCGTCAACGGATTGTCGCGCGACGCCAAGCTCGAGCTGTACCGCGGCCTGCTGCGAGCCCGGCTGCACGACATCGAGCTGAAGCGTTGGGTGCGCACCGGCGTGATTTCTAAAGCGTGGCTGGGGACCGGCGAAGAAGCGGCGACGGTCGGCCCCGTACACGCACTCGAGCGCGGCATGGACATCGTCGCGCCGATGATCCGCAACGCCGCGGCGTGCTGCGAGATGGGGATGCCGATCGCGGACATGCTGCGTGCCTATCTCGCGACAGCGGATTCACCGAGCGCCGGGCGTGACCTCCATGTCGGCTCGTTCCGGCACGGCGTGCTCCAGCCGATCTCGCATGTCGGTGACATGGTTCCCGTGATCGCGGGGATCGCACTCACCTTCAAGATCAAGCGCGAGCCGCGCGTGGCAATGACCTGGGTCGGCGATGGGTCGACCAAGACCGCGGCCGCGCACGAAGGGACGAACTTCGCGGCCGTGCAGCGCGTCCCCGCGATCTTCATCATCGAGAACAATCAGGTTGCTTTGGGTACGCGCCTCGAGCAGCACCATCTGCCCGCCGACTTCAAGGACTGGCCCGCGAGCTACGGAGTCTGGGGCGCGACGTTCGACGGCAACAACGTGCTCGATGCCTACGCCGCTACACGAACGGCGGCCGAACGGTGTCGCAGTGGTAACGGTCCGGCGCTGCTGATCGCGGAAACGTTTCGCATGGGCGGGCATGCCACGCACGACGAGCGCGAGGCGCGTGAAACGTTTCCGGCGGAGTTGTTCAAGACGTGGGGGAAGCGCGATCCCGTCGGGCTCTATGAGGAGTACTTGAAGGAAGAAGGCGTGAAGGCGAAGCAGCTATCCGGGGTCGAAGCCGAGGTGACGGAGCAGGTGGCGAAGGCGGCCGAGGAGGCGATCGCGAGTCGGGAGAAGATGCCGAAGGGCGAGAGCGCCTTGGGTCGAGTGTATGCGAACGGTCGGTAGCCTGCTTGTTGCGCTGCTCCTGTCAGGGCCGGGGGCGGCACAGCGCAGCGGAATTGACGTCAAAGAGTACATGGCCCGCATCACGCTCCCCGATTCGGGGCTCGCGATCCGCGGTGAGGCGCTCGTGCGTTTCGGGCGGCA
>QHUF01000163.1 GCA_003221075.1 Gemmatimonadota bacterium | reverse complement strand
ACCCTCATCGCCTGCGCTGTCGGCGTCGATCACCACCAGGGTCGGCAGCCCACGCAGCACCCGCTCTTCAACCCCGGCGGCCTGAGGAAGGGAGATAACGGGCAATTCCCTTCCGTTGACCCATGCGGTCACGAAGTCAGGTACGGAACGTCCAGCCGGCGAGAAGAAGAGAATGGCTTGGCGCGACCGCACCTTACTCCTCTCGTAAGGGTAGAAACCGCCTAAACTTAGGCCTCGTCGTCTCCCGTGTCAAATTAACTGCGCGGTTGTCGCGTTTCGGCGGTGTAGGCCTCTCGTAACTCCACCGGCTTGCCGCGGGCGCGCAGGCGCAAGTTGAGCATCTCCACGAACACCGAAAAGCCCATCGCGAAATAGATGTAGCCCTTCGCGATGTGCTGCCCGAGCCCGTCGGCGATCAACGAGACACCTATGAGCAGCAGGAAGCTGAGCGCGAGCATTTTGATCGTCGGATGCTTGTGGACGAACGCGCTGAGCGGCGCCGCGGCGAACATCATCACGCCCACCGCCAATACCACCGCCGCGATCATCACCGGCAAATGCCGCGACATCCCGACGGCCGTGATCACCGAGTCGAGCGAGAACACGATATCGAGCACCATGATCTGCCCGACGACCGCGGCGAACGACGCCCGCACGCGGGCGCCGGCGTGGCCGGTGTCGCCCTCGAGCGATTCGTGGATTTCACGCGTGCTCTTTGCCAGCAGAAACAAGCCGCCCGCAATCAGGATGAGGTCACGGCCCGAGAATGGATGACCGAGCAGCGTGAACAGCGTCGCGGTCAGCCGGATGATCCAGGCCAGTGCGGCGAGCAGCGCGATGCGCGTGAGCATGGCGCCGAGCAGTCCCGCGCGGCGGGCGCGTCCCTGCTCCTGCGCGGGGAGTTTGCCCGCGAGGATGGAGATGAAGATGATGTTGTCGATGCCGAGGACGATCTCGAGCACCGTCAACGTGAGCAGGCCGAGCCACGCTTCCGGACTCAGGAGCACATTCATGATTGGATCCTGCGTGGAATGTTCATTGATCAATGATCATTGATCAATGATCATTGATCACTCGGCTGATCAGAACGCGATGGAAAATCGGACTTCGGATCGGCCGCCGAGGCCGACGCTGGTCTGCATCTGTGCCGCCCGTCCTGCCGCGGCGCTGAGGCGCGCGGAAATCAGCGCGTCCACCGTACTCAATACGTGATTGGCGAGGAGCAGGCCGACCTGATTCTGTGCGCGGCGAAATGCGTCGTCGCTGCGCCTGATGAAGTCGCGAAACACCTCGTGCTCGAGCGAATGATCGCGCCAGCTCCACTGAAAATTTGGACCGACGGCGCGGGCCTGATAAAACTGTACCGCTCTCCAGTACTGGAGTGAGGTCGGATCGGGAGGCACGGCGGGATCCTCCCAGTAGGTGCGCCGGGCCAGGAGCCAGACCGCTCCGTTGTAGGTGCGCGGGTCGCTCTCGGGCGCGAACGCCGCGCCGGGATCGGCATCGTAGCGGCCGCTTTCCGCGAAGCGCTCCATCTGCTCGTAGTACTCGAAGATGGTGTCGCGCCGGATGGGCCCGAACGAGCGCCGGGCCACGTCGAACGCCAGATTCTGAAAGCGCCGCGCTTCCATCGTCGCCTCGCGGTCGAGCTGCAGGAACCGCGACACGAGGTACACCTCCGCCGCCAGGTACACCGCCCCGCGGTCCTGGTGGGCGAGCAGCTGCCCGGTCCCCGGGAGCAGCAGCGATGCCAGCGGCCGCACGAACACGCTGGCTGGCGGCTCCTGTTGCTGCGCCACCCCGCTGGTCGCGGCCGTGAGCAGGACGAGACCCGCCAGCGCCCGTCCTTTCATTAGAATGACACGCGGAAGGAAAAGAACGTCGGGCTCTCGACCTGCAGGTCCGAGCCGGTCAGGAACGCCCGCGCAAGGTCGACGCCGAGCGAGCCGCTCTCGAGTCCCAGTCCGACGCTCGGTCCGCTCAGTCCGTCTTGGACGAACGCGTAGCCGGCACGCACCCGCACCAGCCGCTGATAGCCGATGTCGAGTCCGACGCGGGTCTCCGACTGCCCCGCCTGGCCCCAGGGGCTGTCAACGTCGGCCGCGAGCTTCAGATCGAAGGCTTGATCGAGTGCGCGTCCCGTGGCGGGACGCAGTCGCACCTCATACAGCGCGCCGACGGCGAGCCGGGTGGGCAACGCGTCCGCCTGCGCCTGGTTCTGGACCTGCAGCCGAAACCCGATGTTGCGCACCGCCACGCCGATGCGCAGCGGCCCGCCGGGCCCCACGCTGAACTGCCCGCCGACATCGAGCGCGTGGGTCGCTCCCGTTCCCGCGGGAAAGTCCCGGCAGTCCCCGCTGCAATCCACCCGGAACTGGACGAGCTTGTAGTTGATGCCGAAGGCGAACGAGCCCGTCAGGTTCGTCGCATAGGAGGCGAGAAACTCGAAGTTGCGCGGGGCGATGCGCGCAATCGTGTTGCCATTGATGTCGGTGCGATCGAGATCGCCGTAGTCGACCAGGTAGACCGCACCGCCGATCACGCCGATGCCGCGCGAGGGGAAGTACGCACCCAGCACGTTGCTGCGACCGGCGACCAGCGTGGCGGTGTGCAGCGCGAACTCGTCGTCCGACAGCGTCGCGAGACCGGCGGGATTCCAGAATGCCGCGTCGCCCCGCCCCGACGCCGCGATGGCGGTCTGTCCCATCCCCACGGCCTGCGCCCCGACGGGAAACACGAGGAAAAGTGCCCCGGCGTTGAGGGGGAGCTCCTGCGCGGCCAGACGGCCTGACGGCCGGACGGTCAACAGCAGCAGCGCAACAGCGACCGTCCGTCCGGCCGTCAGGCCGTCCGACCGTCCGTCAGAAGCTCTTCGCCTCATCGATGAGCATGATGGGAATGTCGTCTTCGACGGCGTAGACCAGACGGCAGGTGTGACAGGCAAGCGCTTCCGGATTCGTCCGATGCTCGAGCGGGCCTTTGCATTTCGGGCAGACGAGAATCGCGAGCAGGTCGGGAGCGAGACTCATGACGTGGCGTACCCCAGTCGCTTGAGGGATGGCTCATCGCGGCGCCATTTGGGAAGCACCTTCACGTGCAGATCGAGGAACACGCGTTGGCCCAGCAACGCTTCGATCTTGCCGCGCGCCGCGGCGCCGAGGGCTTTGATGGTGCGGCCGCCCTCGCCGATGACGATCCCTTTCTGGCTTTCGCGTTCGACGTAGAGCACGGCCCGAATATATACCGGCTCGGCGCCCTCCCGGAACTCATCGATCTCGCAGGCGACGCTGTAGGGCAGCTCTTCGTGCAGCTGCTCGAAGGCGGCTTCGCGAACGAACTCCGACGCAAAGAAGCGCATCGGCTGCGTGGCCAGCTCGTCGGGATCATAATGAAAGGGACCTTCGGGGAGACGGTCGCGTAACGTGGCGAGCATCGTATCGATACCGGCACCCGTCAGCGCTGAAACGGCCAACACGTCCGCCGGACCGGCGACAAGGTCGGCTTTCGTGTAGACCGTGACGATCGGTGCCCGCGGAGGTCGCGGGAGCCTGGCGACGGTGGCGAGCGCGGGTGCCGGGTGCTCCGCCAGGGGGTGCAGATACGCGATGAGCTCCGCGTCGTCGATCGCGCGCAGGGCGGCGGCTCGCATAGCCTCGTGGAGCCGGTATTCGGGCTCGAGCAAGCCGGGCGAGTCGGTGAAGATGTATTGGGTGTCGTCCTTCGTGAGCAGCCCCACGACCGGGAGCCGCGTGGACTGTGGCTTGGGCGATACAATCGCAAGGTGTTCGCCGACAAGTGCATTGAGCAGCGTCGACTTGCCGACGTTGGGCCGGCCGGCCAGAACGATGGTACCGCAACGAGTCATGTTCGAAGTGTAGAGGTTGTGCGCGGCACACCATTCCTCCCGTCGTGCTCACACCGCAGGCACGCCTTGGTCCCGCCGAAGATTTCGGTCCCGGTATTGTCGATGTCACGGAAAGTGATGTCGACTTGACGCTCGATGCCCCCGCCTACGTCGTCGCGCTGCGGGTGACGAACGAGCTCGGCGTTCAGGTGGTCGCGCCTGTGTCCGGTAGCCCGAGATCCAAGCGTGGCACTCATTACTTTCGCGGCGGTGCAGTGTCAGGAGCCGACACCTCGATGCGCACGGTCAGCAGCAAGTCGTGTACGGTTCGCGCCGATTCCCGCGAGTCGTGCGTGGGGATGCCGACGCAGTACCGCATCACCCAGCTCAAGCAGGGCGGCGCGACGTCCGATGCGCCGGGATACTGGTTACTCATTGTTTCGGATGCGCCGACACCCGCCCGCGACGTCATGCGGCGACTCGGGCTGATGAATCTCGCGTACCCGTCGCTCGAGGATCTCGTGCGAAGCATCCCCGAGCCGCTCATCGACTCGCGCACGATCCATTGGGCGGCGTATTACGCACCATTCGGTGGAGCGAGTATCCCCTAACGCGGAATGATCATGACCGGACGATCTCTCCTTTGCGCGTCGCTCGCGTTGGCTGAGCCGGCCATCGCGCGTACGCAAGTCGTACAAAACGTGCAGGGCGATGTCGCGCATTTCGGCGAGGGGTTCACCGCCATCAGCGAACGCCGAGTGGACTTTCGGCTGCTCCGGCCCGCGAACGTGGTGCTCTTCTGGGTGACGCCCGACGGCGGCATCGAACTCTTCTTTCCCGTGCGCAGCCGCGACAAGACGTTCCGGCGCGCCGGAGGTAACGCGATCAGCGTGAGCGACATCCCTTCCCCGATCCAGGCGCCCGTCATCCAAGGGGCGCCGGTGTCGGGTCGCGCGGGACAATTCGCGCCGACGGGGAGCCTGCTGACCGGGGCGCCCGCACGCGACGACAGCAGCGACGTCAGCGGCTACTGGGTCTTGCTGACGAGCGATGCGTCGATCACCGCCCTCGACGTGCAGCGCAAGCTCGCGCTGATGTCGCGCGAGGGGGGCGGGCTCGCCGTCATCGACCGGCTGGCGCCCGTGCTCGTGCCCCAAGGCACGCTGTGGGCGCAGTATGTGGCGGGCGTCGTGTTGCGCTGACTAGTTTCCCCTGGCCGCTTCGATGAAGGCATCGAACAACCGGCGCATGCGCGGATCGACATCGACCATGTCTTCAGGATGCCATTGCACGCCGACCAGGAAATGCTCGCGCACCAACGCGCCTTCGACGCCTTCGATCAGGCCGTCGGGAGAAGTGGCGACGGGAACGAGCCCCGGCGCCAATCGCGCGATCCCCTGGTGGTGCATGCTGTTCACCGCGATGGTGTCGGTCCCCAGCAGCTGCCGCAGCCACGATTCCGGCGCGATGCGCACCTCGTGTGCCAGTTCATCGCGTCGGCGGCCGGCGACGGGAAAATGATCATGCTTGATGGCATCGGGATGTTGCGCGCCCACGTCCTGATACAGGGAGCCGCCTACCGCCACGTTGAGAAGCTGCGCACCGCGACAGACGGCAAGCACCGGCTTCCGATCGGAGAGCGCCCAACGCGTGAACAACAGCTCCGTCCAGTCGCGCGCCGGGTCGGTCCGGCCGCACAACTCGGTGCGCGGCTCATCGTAGGCGGCTGGATCGATATCGACGCCGCCCGGCAGAAACAAGCCGTCGAGCCGCTCATAGATGGCCCGCAGCGTCTCCTCGTCGCCTTGCAGCAGGGGGATGACCCACGGGACGGCACCTGCCGCCGTGAGGACCTGCACGTAGCGCTGACTCATGATCCAGCAGCGCGGCAGTTGATCGGGAACGGCTTCGAGCGTCTGGGTGGTGATACCGATGATGGGGGGACGCAACTATAACCCTTCTGCCGTTTCGGCGATCACGTGGTCGACCACGGCTTTGAAATCTTTCGTGCGTTCATAGACGGCGAGCTGGCGGTCGGCGCTCGACCCTTCGTCGAGAATGCGAAAGGCGTACTCGACCTCCTTGCGACTACCGAGCTCGTCGAGGACGTCGTCAATGAACCACACCAGCAGTTCGCGCACCAGCTCTCGCGCCGGCAGCTCGACCCCCTTTCCGAAGTCCACAAGCCGCCCATCGAAGCCGTAGCGTACGGCGCGCCACTTGTTTTCCTCAATGAAGTCCGCGGGATACACGCGGAACGTCATGTTGTCCCGCCGCAGCCTCCAGATTTTCGCCACGATCGCCTGGACGATGGCCGCAATGCAAACCGCTTCGTCGACCCGCGTGCACACGTCGCAGACCCGGAACTCGAGCGTCGGATAGCTCCAGTTGGGGCGCACATCCCACCAGATCTTGGACCCGTCCGGGATGCAGTGGGTGCTTGCGAGCAGGTCCACCAATTCCGTGTACTCGCTCCATGACCTGAGCGGGCGGGGGACGCCCGTGCGGGGGAAGCCGCGCCACACGATGCTGCGATAGGACTTGAGTCCCGTGTTACGGCCTCCCCAGAACGGCGAGCTGGTGGACAAGCACATGAGATGCGGCAGGAAATAGCGCGCCACATTGAGCGCGTCGATCAGGAACTCGCGATCCTCGATGCCGATGTGGATGTGCGTGCCGAAGATCAGCAACCGCTGCGCCAGCTCGCCCATGTCGGCCCGCACGCCCAGGTAGCGCTCCAGTGGCGTGATTTGTTGATCGACCCACGACGAAAATGGATGGGTGCCCGCGGCGGCGATCTTGAGCCCGTTCCTGGCCACCAGTTCCAGGACCTGTCCCCGCAGTCGCACCAGCTCGGCGCGCGCCTCCGCCGGCGTGTTGCAAACCTTAGTCCCGACTTCGACAATCGACTGGTGCAGCTCCGGCTTTATCTGCGCCAGCACCAGGTGATCGCCGCTCAAGATTTCCGTGATGTACGATTTCAGTTCGCGGGTCTTGGGGTCGATGATCTGGTACTCCTCCTCGATCCCCAGGGTGAGCGATGGGGACTTCATCGCGCCTCCACGACGAACGTCGGTGTCTGCGATCCACCGCCGGCCGTGACGTTGACGAGGGCAGCGGTCGACAGGCGCGACATGCACCCCTCGACGTGAGTCCCCTGGTAGGCGAACGGCGCGGAATCCAGAATGCGGTCGGCCAGGATCACGCGGCCGTTTACGACGCTCGGAAACGGCTCGCTCGGAATCGGCACGCGCTCCTGTACGACGAATGGCTCGGTGAGGGCGACGCGGACCGCCTGTTCCCACGTCGCGCCGTCCACCTCCCATCCGAGCACGATTCCCGCTCCACCATACGCATCATTCGGTTTGAGCACGAGCCGCTCGCGCTGGTCGATGATGAAGGGCACGAGGTCCACCTGCCGGTCCTCATGACGGGTCTTCCGCTCCGCCACGACCCGTGTCCAGGGAATGTGAGCGTCGATCGCCTGACGCTCGTCGTCCGAGAACAGTCCCACATTGCGCTCGTCACTCAACACCGCCAGGCTCGCTTTCTTGTGGAGCAGCTTGCAGCGAAAGGGATTCACCATACACACCGCGCCGGACTGAACGGCGCGGATCACCGCGTGATTCGGGCCGCCCCGTTCCACCAGCTCGCTGATGAGGACGCGCTTATAGATCAGGTCGATCGCCTCACCATCCGCCACGAGGCGACCCCCTTGCAGCTCGGTTTCCCGGGGGTCGACGATCCGCGCCTCGAGGCCGCGGGCGCGAAAATAATCCACCCACAACACGAACTCGTTGTAGGTCGGCACTTCGCGCCAATCGAGAATCGCAATGCGCGGCGTCGCGCCGCGCTTCCCGCCCCGCCCCCACTGCGCGTATGCTTCGAGCAGCGCGTGCAGCACGCCGTGCCGCGAGGGGAGCGGGCGCACGTCGAACCGGCGCATGAATGCCCGCATGACCGGGAGCGCGAAGAACGCTTCCGTCAGGGCATCGCCGTACGCCGCCCCGGCGGGCGTCTCGGCGTTGTACTCGGTGAGGTGCATCACGTCCCGCTCAGGCAGATAAAACGCATCGATGCGGGACATCGGGCTGGCATCGGCGAAACCGGGATCCCGCTCGATCAAGGCCTCCTCCCAATCGACGAGCCCGAACTGCCGGCGCAGCGCAGCGTCCGCGAAGGCCGCGTGATAGGCGCGGTCCAAGGCCCGCAGCAGGATCGCGCAGCGCCGCTGCAAATAACGGTATTGCTCGGCAGTCAGGAACCGCGGGCGCAACACCGTGCACAGCGGCCGCTCCCCGAAAAACAAGCCACGGCGCCGCAGTTCCGCATCGAGCGTCGCCTGGCACTCTTCCCCCAGCTCATCGTTCAAGAGCTCGTGGTAGTAGCCGATCGCCTGGTCCAGCCCCCCCTCCGACGTCGTGCCTATGATGTCCGGCTCCGCGCGCGGCCCTTGAACAGCGCCTGCCAGTGGAACGTGCGTGCCGCGGGACGACGGGTCGCTGTCGCCAGCCGAATCACCAGGTCGGCCATGTGTTGCACCACCCAGTCGAAGTATTCCGCGGTGAGCGAGTTGATGTCGAAGTCCGGCGCGGGATTCATGAAGTCGATCGCGTAGGGGACGCCGTCTTTGACCGCCCACTCGATCGAGTTCATGTCGTATCCCAGCGCGCCGACGAGCGTCCGTGAATCGGTGATGATCCGGGCGCGGAGCGCGGGCGTCAGGTAGTCGGGGTCGACGATGTACTTCCGTGCCTTTGGGTCGTAGTGGATCGGCAGGATATCCTTCTGCCCGATGCACACGCAGCGCACGAACTGCTCCCACTCGATGAACTCCTGGA
>QHUF01000162.1 GCA_003221075.1 Gemmatimonadota bacterium | reverse complement strand
GATGAAGCCGAAGCCCTTGGCGTCGTTGAACCACTTCACGGTACCGGTAATGCGTGCCATCTGAGCGTCACTCCCTAGCGTGTACGGTTCCGGCGGCGAGCTGCCTTGCTCTTACGCCGCCGTTGAACGGCGGGACTCTCGTAGAAACGTTTCTTCTTCATATCCTGAAACAAGCCTGCCTTGGTGATCTGACGGTTGAATTTTTTCAGTACGATTTCCAACCGATCGGTCTCGTTGAGCGTGACTTCCATGGCCCGTCCAGGGTGAGAAGCTCGAACCAGAAACGACGCGGGGACCGCAGGCGACAGCCCAGGTCCCGTGGCCCTTCGCTCGCTCGAAGCATCACCAGAGGGCAAAAACAAGTCAATGGTTCCTTAGGTTGAACGAATGCACATCCGGATGCAACTTAGTCGCCGATGCGCTCCCTCGTTCTTTTGGTCGGGTTGCTCGGCGTGGCGTGCCACCCGCATCACCGCACGAACACGACGCCGACACGCGCGGCGCGCGATAGCGCGCGCGTGCGCGTCCCGCCGCGCCAGCCTGTCGCGGCGCGCGACACGGCGTTGGAGCAGCGGGCGGCGCGCCTCGAGTTGAAAGTGCTGGAGCAGGGAGCGCAGGTGGATGAGCTGCAGAGCCGGCTCGACGATGCGCGCCGTGAGGTTGTGCGAGCGATGGCGAAACTGCAATCGCTTGCGACACGGGCCGAAGCGGCATCAGGGATGGCCGAAGCGGAGATCGCGCTGCAAGCGCTCCGGACCGCGAACGGCAATAATGCCCCCGCCTCGCCGGAGTACGACCAGGGCAGCCATCTAATGCAGCTCGCGACGGCGGAGTTCGACCAGCAGAACTATGCGGGCGCGCTGTACCTCGCGACCGAAGCGAAAAACGCAGCGGCGGCGGGGCAGGGGCGGGTGGCGAGCGACGACCGCGCCGCCAGTCGCAAGGGCGAAACGCCGTTCGCGTTGCCCTTACGACTACAGACGACGGGCCGCGCCAATGTGCGCGAAGGCCCGGGGGCAGGATTCAAAGTGCTGTACACGCTGGAGACCGGCGTCCCGATCGTCGCCTACTCATATGTGGATCAGTGGGTGCGGATCAGAGATGACAGTAATCGGCCCGGCTGGATCCATCAGACGCTGATCGACCGCCGAGAGTAAGCGTCGCGCCTACGTCGCGCGAACCTTCGGACGCGCCGCCGCGACGACTCGATCGCCGCCGGCGCGTTTTGCCAGATACAGCGCCGCGTCCGCCTCGGCGACCAGCTGGTCGGGGGTGTCGCCATGGATCGGGAACGCGGACACCCCAAGACTGAGCGTGATGCCACCGGCGGGTAACTGTTCCTTCGCCAGTTTCTTCCGAATCCGCTCGGCATACTCCGTCGCGCCTTCGAGCTCCGTCTCGGGCATCATGATCAGAAACTCTTCGCCGCCGTAGCGCGCCACGAAGTCCACATCGCGGCTCGCCTCGCGCATGATCGCCGCGACGCGCTTCAGCACGACGTCGCCGGCGGGATGGCCGTGCTCGTCGTTGTAGCGCTTGAACAGGTCGACATCGGCCATGACGACGGAGAAGTGGTGACGCAGCCGCCGGGAGCGGCGCACTTCGTTCTCGAGCACTTCCATCATCCGTAAGCGGTTATGCAGGCCGGTCAGGGCATCGGTCACGGAGAGGCGCTCGAGCTCGGTGCGGCTTTCGCGAAGCCGCGCCACCATGTTGTTGAAGACCTCGGTCAGGTAGCCGACTTCGCCGCCCGTCGTGACCGGCAGACCGACGTCGAGATCGCCCTTGGCCACTTTCGCCGCCGCCTGCGTCAGGCGGTCGAGCGGCCGTACGATCAGCAGGCTCAACAGGTACGCCAGCGCGCCGACGACGGCGAGCAGCAATGTGACAATTCCCAGGGTGACGTTGCGCAACCGCGCCACCTGGCTGAATGCCTCGCTGGACGGGATCTCCGCGACAACCACCCAGTTGACCGCCGGCACGACACGCACACTTCCCACGACGCGGTCGCCCGTGAAGCTGCTGAACTGGATCGCGCGTCCTTCGCGCGCGAGCAGCCAGTTGGCGGCGTCGCGCGCATACCCCTGCCGCATCAGCTCCCGCGAGCTGCCGGCCGAACTGACGATGAGCCGGCCGGTGCGCGTCATCAAGTAGATCTGGCCCGATTCGCCGGGGACGAACCGCTTCAGCGTGTCCGCGACGGCGTGTAGGTTGACGCGCGATGCCAGCGCACCGAGCAGGCGCATGCCGCCCGCGCCGCGCCCGGCGCGCCGCGCGGATTCAATCGGGACCGAGACGAGCATTTCGGCATGGGTGGCGGTCGAGTCCCAATACGGCGCGCCGAGCGCCCAGTCGTTCTTGGTGAGCTCGCTCGCCCAGTCGGGCGGGAGCGGCACCGGTCGCGGCCGTGCGGCACTGGTCGCCACGACGTGGCCGTGCTGATCGAGGACGAGAAGCTCGGCGTAGTCGGGGAAGCGATCGCGCACCGAATTGAGGTAATCGGTGAGCCGCTTGAAGTAGATCCCGGAATGGACCGTCTCGCCGTTCGCCAACGGGATGCGCTCGAGATTTTCCGTGACCTCGTAGGAGCTCGAGAACACGCGCAGGTCGTAGCGCAGCTCCTTGGTCCAGAGATCGACTTCGCGCAGCGCCTGCGCGCTGAGACCCTGCAGCTCTTCCGACGCTTTCGCCTGGAGGGCCCGCTTGTTTTCGATGTAGGAAATCCACACGGTCGTCAGCGACGGCAACAGCGTCGCGACAACCGCGAACATCAGCATCTTCGTCCGGATGCTGGCGAATCGAAAAAAGCGGAGGAAACTCAGGGCTCGCGTCCCTTCCAGGGCTGCCACAAGATTCATGCGGCGCAGCTTACCGCAAGATGCCCGGTGTAACTGTGGGCCGAATCACATCTAACCGGAGCCTCGCATGACGGATCGACTCAGCCGCCGTTCCTTCCTTCATTATAGTGCAACGGCACTAACCGGATCGATCATCGTCAGATCAGTAGGGGCGCAGCATGCTGCGCCCCTACCTGTACACGCCGATTTCGAGCTGGAAGAGGCGACCGTCGCGCAGCTGCAGGACGCCATGCGCACCGGCGCCCGCACCTCGCGCTCCATTTGCACCGCCTACCTGGCGCGTATCGCTCAGCTCGATCCGCAGCTCCATGCCGTGCTCGAAACCAACCCCGATGCCCTGGCCATCGCCGACCGGCTCGATGCCGAGCGCAAGGCGAACCGCGTCCGCGGGCCGCTCCACGGGATCCCCGTGCTGGTGAAGGACAACATCGCGACGGGCGACCGCATGATGACGACGGCCGGCTCTCTCGCGCTCGCGGGCGTCACCCCGCCGCGCGACGCGCCGCTCGTCGCGCGGCTGCGCGCCGCCGGCGCCGTCATCCTCGGCAAGACGAACCTTTCGGAGTGGGCGAACATCCGCTCGACGCAATCGTCGAGCGGCTGGAGTGCGCGCGGCGGGCAATGCGCGAATCCGTACGCGCTGGATCGCAATCCGTGCGGCTCGAGCTCCGGCACCGGTGCGTCCATCGCGGCCAGCTTCGCGGCGGTCGGCATCGGGACTGAGACCGATGGCTCGATCGTCTGTCCGTCCAGCGCCTGTTCGCTCGTCGGCGTGAAACCGACGCTCGGCCTCATCGACGGGGCCGGCATTATTCCGATCGCGCACAACCAGGATACGGCCGGACCGATGGCGCGCACCGTGGCGGACGCCGCGGCGCTGCTCGGCGCACTCACGGGCCGCGAGTATGGCCCGAGCCTGAATCCCGCCGGGCTGCGCGGCGCGCGGATTGGCGTGGCGCGCAAGAAGTTCTTCGGTTACAGCCCCGAAACCGACGCACTCGTCGAGGCGGCGATCGACGTGCTCCGGCGGGAGGGCGCCGTGATCGTCGACCCCGCCGATATCCCGCACGCGGGCGAGTACGACGACTCGGAGCTGATCGTTCTGCTCTACGAGCTCAAAGCCGACCTCGCGGCGTACCTCGCGGCGTGGGCGCCGGGCGGGCGCGTCAAAACGCTCGCCGACGTGATCGCATTCAACGAGGCGAACAAGGCGGCCGAGATGCCGTACTTCGGGCAGGAGTTGTTCCTGCAGGCGCAGGAGAAGGGACCGCTCACCGATCAGGCATATCGCGACGCGCTCGCCAAGGATCAACGGCTCTCGCGGAGCGAAGGACTGGACGTGGTGTTCGCGCAAAACACGCTCGATGCGATCGTCGCGCCCACCGGCAGCCCGCCATGGCCCACCGATCTCGTCAACGGCGATCACTTCCTGGGCGCGAGCTCCACACCGGCCGCGGTGGCGGGATATCCCAGCGTCGCCGTGCCGGTCGGATACGCGTTCGGATTGCCGGTCGGGATGTCGTTCATCGGGCTGGCCAACAGTGAAGCGAAGCTGCTGACGCTGGCCTACGCGTACGAGCAAGCCGCGAAGCCACGAAAGGCGCCCAGGTTTTTACGGACTGCAAACCTCATCCCCTGATCGCGGCACTACCGCAGTGGCGCCCCGCCTGAGATCCAGCGCGCGAGGAGCGCTCGCTCCTCCTCGGTCATGCCGGTCTTGTTGGCGAGCGGCATGGTCTTGGTTTCGACGGCCCGGACGCCAATGCGCTCGGCGAGACGCGCGATGCTTTCCGGCGTGTCGAAGGTGACGCCGCCGGGCGCGGGGCCGAGCGTGCGGTCGCTCTGATACTGTGAATGACAGGGTAGGCAGCGTTGCGCGATCACCGCGCGCACCGCGTGAAACGGTGGCACCGAGTCGGCGGCCGTG
>QHUF01000161.1 GCA_003221075.1 Gemmatimonadota bacterium | reverse complement strand
GTGCGCGATCCGGCGGCGTTTGAACAGCTGGCGGAGGTCGCTAAGAAGGCCCTCTAATCATGAGCGACCTCCTAGCAGCTCTGAATTCGCTGCGGGAGCGTCTGAAAGAGATTCCGCAGGCGGACGAACGCCGGCTCCAGGAGCTCAAGACCGAGCTCTTGGGGCGCAGATCCGGCGCCCTCACCGAAATCCTCAAGGCCGTTCCCGGACTCGAGCCTGACGAGCGTCGGCGCGTCGGCGGCACTGCCAACGCGCTGAAGCGTGAGCTGGAGGGCGCGATCGCGGCGCGCGAGCAGGAGCTGAAGCGCGGCGCGACCGTGGTGGCGGGCGTCGATCTCACCATGCCCGCCCGCCCCCAATGGCGCGGTGGGCTCCACCTGGTCACCCAGGTCGTGGACGAGATCTGCGACATCTTCAAAGAGCTGGGCTTCACGCGCGTCGTCGGCCCCGAAGCCGAGACGGAGCGCTACAACTTCTACGCGCTGAATTTCCCCAAAGACCATCCGGCGCTCGATGCCCAGGACAGTTTCTACCTGGGCGGGGATGTGGTGCTCCGCACGCACACCTCGCCGGTGCAGATCCGCACCCTCGAGAACTATCCGCCGCCGATTCGGATCGTCGTCCCGGGACGCTGCTACCGCCGCGATCCGTTCGACGCGTCGCACTCACCGGTCTTCGAGCAGATCGAAGGGTTTGCCGTCGATGAAGGCATCACGTTCGTCGATTTCAAGGCCACGCTCGCCACCTTCGCGCGCCGGATCTTCTCGCCCACGACGAAGGTTCGGTTCCGGCCGTCCTACTTCCCGTTCACCGAGCCATCGGCCGAGATGGACGTGCAGTGCCAGATCTGCGGCGGCTCGGGCTGCGCCGCCTGCAAGCAGACCGGCTGGATGGAAATCCTCGGCTCGGGGATGGTCCATCCTGCGGTCCTGGAGAATTGCAAACTCGACAGCGAGAAGTACACCGGCTTCGCGTGGGGCATGGGACCCGAGCGCATCGCGATGCTGCGCTACGGGATCCCCGACATCCGGCTGTTCTTCGATTCCGATGTGCGATTCCTTGAGCAGTTCATCCGATGATCGTCTCGCGTCGTTGGCTCGAGTCGTTGCTCGGGCGGCCGCTCGAGGGCCGGGACGTCGCCGACCGCCTCGCCCGGCAAGTCGCGCCCGTCGACGGCGTGGTACCGATCCATCAGGACCTGCGGGACGTGCTCGTCGCGCGCGTGCTCGAGGTGCGGCAGCACCCCAACGCGGATCGCCTATCGCTTTGCGTCGTGGACGCCGGCGGCGCGGCGCCGCTCGAGGTCGTCTGCGGGGCTCCCAATGTGCAAGCAGGTAAAGCGTACCCCTTCGCGCCGGTAGGCGCTCGGCTCCCGGGTGGGCTAGTCCTCGAGCGCCGCAAAATCCGCGGCATCGAGTCGAACGGGATGCTCTGCTCCGCCAAAGAGCTCGGCCTCGGCGTCGATCACGCTTGCTGTGCCATAAGGGTGTCGCCCGCGAGGTGGCGGTGAGTCTTGGAGCGACGGTGAAACTGCCGGAGATTCGACGGGCGGATGGGCAGATGGGCGGACGGGCCGTTACCGCCCATCCGCCCATCCGCCCATCCGCCGTTGTGGACGGAGTCGGAGTTCGCCTCGAGGATCCCGAGGGGGCGCCGAGATACATGATCGCCGTCATTCGGGGCGTCAAAGTACAATCGAGCCCACCGTGGCTCGCCGCGCGCCTCCAGAGCATCGGCCAACGCTCTATCAACAACATCGTGGACGCGACCAACTACATCCTGTTCGAGATCAATCAGCCGCTGCATGCCTTCGACCTCGCCAAACTGCGCGGGCCGGCCGTTGTCGTGCGTCGAGCGAAACCGTCGGAAAGAATCGTCACGTTGGACGGCGTCGAAAGAAAACTGACGCCTGAGATGACGGTCATCTGTGATGCTGAACGACCGACCATCGTCGCGGGTGTGATGGGCAGCGCCGAGTCCGAGGTCACGGAGCACACGACCGACATCGTGCTCGAGGCAGCCTACTTCCAGCCGACCCGCGTTCGCCGCACCCGCCGCGCCCTCGGCCTGTCGAGCGAATCGAGTTATCGCTTCGAACGCGGGATCGATATGCTGGGCATGCCGGAAGCCCTCGGGCGCGCCGTCGACCTGATCCGCGCGGTCGCCGGCGGTGAGATGCGCGAGCCTCCCGCGGACCTCTGGCCGGAGCCGCAGAAGCCGAGATCGGTGTTCCTGCGCGAGGCGCGTGTAGCCCACTTGCTGGGAGTCGCGGTCCCACGTCCGGAGATCGAGCGCCTGCTTGCGAGGGTCGGATTCGTCGTCGCGCCGCGTGGGGAGCGCATGGCGGTTCAGATCCCAGGCTGGCGTCCGGACGTCACGAGCGAGGTAGATCTCATCGAAGAAGTCGCCCGCCTGCGCGGCTACGACTCCTTCCCGGACGAGCTGCGGCCCTATCGCCCCGGCACCGTCCCCGACGCGCCCGCCGAGCTGACGCTGCGGCGCATTCGCGCCCAGCTCGTCGCGAGCGGGACCGGTCTCCTCGAGGCGCGCACGCTCCCGCTCGGCCCCGCCGACAGCCCCGACGCCGTGGCCGTGCTGAATCCGCTGTCCGCCGAAGAAGCCCATCTGCGCAGCCGTTTGCTCCCAAGCCTGATCCGCCGGGTCGAGTACAACTGGAGCCAAGGTCAGCGGGACGTGCGCCTCTTCGAGGTGGGAACTGTCTTTCGCAAGGCCCAAGGCCCGAGCCACCGGCCCCACGAAGAGCTGCACCTCGCGATCGTGCTCACGGGGGCGCGCCATCCGCCGCATTGGACCGATAGTACCAACGCTGCGAAACTACCTGATATGGACATATGGGACCTAAAGCAGCACTTTGAGTTAGCTGTAGGCCTCGCGGCCCGGTCAGACGACGTGCAACCGGCCGCCAATGGCTCCGTCTGGGGGCCGCTCGAGGCCGACGCCCCAAAGTGGGCGGCGCCGCTGTTCGGACTCGAGGTCCGGATCATAGTCGCGACGCCCAGTCCGGTACGATATCAGCCGCTGCCGACCCAGCCGCCCGTGGTGCGCGACATCTCGTTGGTGGTGCCGGGTAGCGTGACGGCCCGTGCGGTGGAAACGGTGTTACGCCGTGAGGGCGGAGCGTTGCTCGAGCGGCTGGATGTGCTGGACGAGTACCGTGGACCCGGTCTACCGGCGGCGACGCGCGGCGTCACATGGCGTTGCACGTTCCGCGCGCCTGATCGGACTTTGACTGAACGCGAAGCAGTGGAAGTACTTGAGAGGATGTTGCGAGCAGCGGAGGCCGAACTTGACGTACACCGGCGACAGGCCTGATGTCCGGGAGGCGATCGATCAGCTCGAAGCCATCGTCCGCGACGTCGCGGAGGAGCTGGCGGGCTGGCGGTCGCGCGCCCAAAAATCCGAGTCGGAGCTGAAGACCCGCGGCAGCCCGGTCAAGAACACCGAGCTCGAGTCGGAAAACAAGTCGCTGCGGCAGCGGGTCGAGGGAGCGCGCACGCGCGTCCAGGATCTCGTGCAACGGCTCTCGTTTCTGGAAGAACAGGCACGAGATAATGGAGGGCATAAGTGACGGCGAAGAAGCACGCCGTCCGGGTGATGATCGGCGGGGAGGAATACACCGTCCGCTCCGATCTGCCGCCCGAGTACACCCGTGACGTTGCCGCCTATCTGGACCAGGCGTTGAAGAAAGTGTTGAGTCAGGGACCGTTGGTGGAGACGCATAAAGCCGCGATTCTGGCGGCACTCGATATCACGAACGAGCTGTTCCAGGCCAAGCAGACCGAACGCGAGGTGGCGGCACGTCTTGCAGCCGTCGCCGATGACCTCGCCAAAATGCTGCCGCCGGCCAAGCGGAAGGCGCTGACCGCCGGCTGATAATTATCCTCACCCCGTTAGGGGGAGAGGTGGAGATAGATCCATGGAAGCGTGGTCGAGTTTAGTCGCAGCCGTTCTGAGCGGCGTGCTGTTAGCCGCGGTGATCTTCTACCTCTGGGGCAAGCGCGTCGAGCGTCGCGCTGCCGACACCAGCCAACGTCTCATCCTCGCGGCCAAAGAAGAGCTGATGTCGGTCCGCGAAAACCTCCACAAAAGCCTCGACGAGAAGCTCGCCGGCGTCGACCAGCGCGAGCGGGAGCTGCGCAAGACCGAGCAGCAGCTCCAGGAGCGCGCGCGCGGCCTCGACAAGCGCGCGCAGGAGATCGGCACGCGTCTCGAACAGGTCGCGGGCTTGACTGCGCAAGAAGCCAAGCAAGAGATCGTCAGCCGCCTGGAGAACGAGGGGCGTGACGAAGCCGCGGCCCTGGTGCGCAATATCACGGAGCAGGCCAGGAAGAACGCCGACCGCGAAGCGAAGAAGATCATCGCGCTCGCCATCCAGCGCATCGCCGCCGAGCAGACCGCCGAATCGAGCGTGTCGGCCGTGCTGCTGCCGTCGGACGAAATGAAAGGCCGGATCATCGGCCGCGAGGGCCGCAACATTCGCGCATTCGAGGCCGCCACCGGCGTCGACGTCATCATCGACGACACGCCCGACACGGTCGTCGTGTCCTGCTTCGAGCCGGTGCGCCGCGAGATCGGGCGCCTGGCGCTCGAGCGGCTGATCGCGGACGGCCGCATCCACCCGGGCCGCATCGAAGAGATCGTGAAAAAGGCGAAGGCGGACGTCGATGCCAGCATCGTCGAGGCGGGGGAGCAGGCGGTGTACGACACCGGAATTCGCGGCATGCATGCCGAGCTGGTGAAACTGGTCGGGCGGATGAAGTACCGCACCTCGTACGGCCAGAACATCCTCGAGCATTCCAAGGAAGTCGCCTATCTCGCCGGCATGATGGCCGCCGAGCTGAAGCTCGACGTCAATCTCGCCAAGCGGGGCGCGCTGCTGCACGATGTCGGCAAGGTCCTCACCCACGAGCACGACGGCACCCACGTCCAGCTCGGCGTCGAAATGGCGACCAAGTACGGCGAGAATGCGACCGTCATCAACTGCATCGCCGCGCACCACGACGATGTGCCGCACGAATCGCCGGTGAGCGTGATCGTCCAGGCCGCCGACGCGATCTCGGGCTCGCGGCCGGGAGCGCGGCGCGAGGCATACGAGACCTACGTGAAACGGCTCGGCGATCTCGAGAAGCTCGCGTCGGAGTTCAAGGGCGTCGAAAAGGTGTTCGCGATCCAGGCGGGTCGCGAAGTGCGCGTCGTCGTGACCCCGGACCACGTCGATGACGCCGCGGCGGCCCGGATGACCGACGAAATTGCGCGCAAAATCGAGCGCGAGCTCCAGTACCCGGGACAGATCAAGGTGGTGGTGATTCGGGAGACACGGGCGGTGGGCGTTGCCCGCTAACCTGATCGACGGTAATGCCATCGGTGCCACGATGCGCAGTGAGCTGGAGAGCGAGATCACGAAGCTCAAGAAGACGGGAGTCACGCCGGGGCTCGCCGTCGTGCTCGTCGGGGATAACCCGGCGTCGCAGGTCTACGTCAGGATGAAGGGCAAGGCGTGCGATGAAGCCGGTCTGTACCACGAGACGATCAAGCTCGCAAAGGACACCAGCGAAGCCGACCTGATGGCCTTGCTCGAGCGGCTCAATGCCAACTCCCAAATCCACGGGATACTCGTGCAGCTGCCGCTCCCAAAGCAGATCGAGGCGAATCGGGCCCTGCATCGCATCGACCCGCGCAAGGACGTCGACGGCTTTCATCCCGAAAACGTCGGCAAGGTTGTCGTCGGCGACCCCACGGGCTTTCGTCCGGCGACGCCATATGGCGTGCAGCAGCTCTTGATCCGTACTGGCGTCGATACGAAAGGTGCGCACGCCGTCGTGGTCGGGCGATCCAACATCGTCGGCCGGCCCATGGCGGCGCTCTTGCTCCAGGACGCTCCCGGCGGGAATGCGACGGTCACCGTGTGCCACTCCCGCACGCGCCACATCGAGCAGCACACGCTCCAGGGGGACATCCTGATCGTGGCGATCGGCAAGCCGGAGTTCGTGACCGGCGACATGGTGAAGCCGGGGGCCGTCGTGATCGACGTCGGCGTCAATCGCGTCGACGACCCCTCCCGCAAGCAGGGCTACCGCCTCGTCGGCGACGTGAAATTCCAGGAAGCGAAGCAGGTCGCCTCGGCCATCACGCCCGTTCCCGGCGGCGTGGGCCCGATGACCATCACGATGCTGCTGTACAACACCGTCCAGGCCGCTCGACAGTGGGCGCGCGCCTAGATCTGTTCAGTGCCGCGTCCACCGAGGGCGCGTGGACCGTCGGTGAGGTCACAAAGCGTGCGCGCGCGGTGATCGAAGCCGGCCTGCCACCGCTCTGGGTGCGGGGCGAAATCGCGGGCTTCAAGGCGTGGCGCAGCGGCCACTGGTACTTCTCGCTGCGCGACAAGTCGGCGCAGTTGCGCTGCGTGATGTTTGCCAAACAGAACTTCATGCTGCCCGCGCCCAGCGACGGCATGCAGGTGTTCGTCTTCGCCCGGCCGTCCATGTACGAGGAAAAGGGTGAGTTCCAGCTCACCGTCATGGAGCTGCTCTCCACCGATCAGGGCGGCCTGTGGAAGCTGG
>QHUF01000160.1 GCA_003221075.1 Gemmatimonadota bacterium | reverse complement strand
CGCAGCGGGGGCATTCCATAATCCGGCCGTGATGGTGCTCATCGGCGGCTTCTTGCTGCGGGTCGTCATTCTGCTGTCGTCGAACGGCATTCAGCACGAAACGGTGACCGCGATCGGACGATGACGCCTCGCGCGCTGATGGGGATTTTCGTGCTGACGGCCCTTGTTTCGGCCTGCGCCAGCCCCGAGGCCGCGCGCACGCGCGGCGGCGGGCCCGGCGCCGATCCCGGTAATCACGGCGCGGTTGTGCAGCTCCATGCCGGCGCGAAGATCTATCACAAAACCCCTTGCCGCACCGTCAAGGTCAAATGCTCTGGCCCCTTACCAGACGCCGGCACGTAACGAACGCCCACCTCGCACAACGCGTCGCCCTGATTCGGCAACAGAATCCGGAGTCTGAGCGTTGGCTGATGCTGGTGGAAGCTGCGTTTGCCGAGGCCGATGATAGTCAGGCGTGGGCGGACGCCGTGCTCAACGTCGCGAACGAGCGTCCAATCCGCGCTCCCCTGCTCCACCAGTCACAAATCGCGGTGCGCCGGCGTGTCCTGCACCGCTGGCTCCGCGAGGTGCTCGAGCTCGCCGCCGTCGATCACCTCGGTCGCTCCCTGTCCCGGACGCTCGAGCCCGTGGCGTTGCTCGAAGCGGCCGTCAGTCAGGATGACGACAACATGGAGGCTCTCGCCGGGGCGGTGGGTGTCGAGCGTCCGGCGCTGAGCGTTGTAGGACAAATAGCCGCGCTCCCCCTCCTCCAGACCTGCGGTCGCGCGCTGGCGGCGCAGGTGCCTTCGTCGTGGTGCGAAGGCTATTGTCCCGTGTGCGGGGCGTGGCCAACGCTGGCGGAGTTCCGGGGGCTCGAGCGGAAGCGTTGGCTGCGCTGCGGCCGCTGTGCCACGGGGTGGGAGGTGCCGTGGCTGCACTGCCCGTTTTGCGGTGAAACCGAGCATACGAATCTCGGCTACCTGGCGCCCGAGGATGGTGAAACGACGCGCAAAGTCGAGATCTGCGACAGCTGCAAGGGCTACGTGAAGGCCGAGCCCACGGTGAAGCCCCTGGCCGCCTGGGAGATCGTACTCGACGATCTCGCGACCGTCCCTCTGGAGGTAGCCGCGTTGGATCGCGGTTACCACAAGCCGGAACGGCCAGGTTTTGGGCTCGACGCGCGCGTCGTGGGTACCTAAATGGACATATCCATAATTGTCGATATGACGAATAACCACCCACGGCCCGCCCAGATCTGCCGCGAGCTGCTGAACGCGCTCGAAGCGTCCGAGGGTCGCCGCAAGCGCCGCAAGCGCGACACGACCCCCGACGCGATCGGGCTCGAGGTCAAGCGCGATTTATTGGTACGCGCTGTCGCGGCGGACCCCGACCCCGCCGAGTTCGAGGCGTGGCTGCTCGAACAATGCCAAGCCGCCGGAGGGTTCGAAGGCGGTGTGCGCGCGATGGCGCTTTCGATCTTCGAGGAGTGGCGCTTGTCGCACGACGCCGAATCATTTCGCAACTGGCTGGCAGAAGGGGCACCTTCGGATGACGCGAGCGCTGATCGTTAGCGGATTGGTGGTCGCCCTCGCGGGTTGTCGTGGCAGCGCCCCAACACGCTGGGAGCCCGCCACGGCGGAAGCGGTAAAGGTGCTGAAGGCGGACGACAGCCCCTATCGTATCATCTATTCCCCGCCAGTCGATCTCGCGAAAAAACCTGTTACCAGCGGTCCGGCTTCCCCGCGTCGGGAATAAAGAGGCTCTGACCAAACCGCGCCTTCCCGAACTCGCCGATGAGTGCCTGCGTTGCTGGTGCCACCATGAAGTCGGCGAATGCTTTGCCTCCGGCCACATTGATGCGCGGCGCGTTGCGGCGATTCAGCTCGAGGACGTGGTAGACGTTATAGAGGAGCGGATCTCCTTCGACCATCGGCACGAGTTGAAGCTTGTCGCGCCAGGCGAGATACGTGGCCCGATCCGTGATGGTGTAGGCCCGCTTCTCATCCGCCATTTGGAGGGTCTCACCCATGCCATGGCCGGCCTCGATATACCAGCTCCCGCCTCCAGACGCCTGAATCCCCGCAACACGCCATAGCTTCTGCTCCATCTGGTGGGTTCCAGACCGGTCGCCGCGCGAGACGAACGGTTGCGCACGCTCGGCAATGCGCCGCAGCGCCGCGACCGCGTCGTTCATCCCGCGCAGCGCGGCGAGATCGGCGGGTGGTCCCACTACGAGGAAGTCGTTGTGCATCACCAGACGTCGAGTGACGAAGTAGCCTGAGTCTGCCAACACCCGCTCCACCTCCGGCGCATGCGCCAGCACGACATCCGCGTCGCCGCGGCGCCCCATCTCCAGCGCCTGACCGCTGCCCACGGCGATGACCTTGACGTTGTAGCCAGTCTGTCGCTCGAACAGCGGGACCAGGGTATCGAGCAACCCGGCGTCACGGGTCGATGTCGTGGTAGCGAGAATGACGTCGCGAGACTGGGTGGGTGCTGCGGAGGCGCCGATGAGTGCGGCGACCCAAACCCCTAGGCGCCACCCCCTCATTTACCAGCGCACCTGCATCTGGATCACTCCCCGGTTGTTCTTGAGCTGGACGGACTGCTCGCGGAAGACCTCGTAGTCGCCCAGCAGCTTGAAGTCGTCGCCGCGGATGAAGTACTGAACGCCGAGCAGGTAACCGGTGAAGCGGTCCGTGGTGACCAGATTGCTGGGGTCGAACTGCTGCACCCGCCCGATGAGCTGGACGCGCTGCGGTGTGGCGCGGAAGGTTGCGAGTGCGTACCAACCCGTGGCGCGGACGTCGGTTCTGCGGTTTTTCTCGCCGATGTACTCCGCGCGCGCGGCCCAGCGCTTTCCTTTGTAGATCACCTGCCCATCCACACCCGTGCTGTCGCTGTAGCCCTCGAACGCGCCGCCGACGTCCAGGCCTTTGACGGGCGTGACGACGGCCCGAGCGTAATAGGCCATTCGGTTGTCGGGGTTGGTTGCCCGATTGGGTCCCTCGCCGTTCACGACCGCCGCTTGGACGAGCAGCCGATCCGGGAGGCGCCACTCCGCCTGGGCGCCGATGTCACGCTTGGCGGCGTTGACGATGCGCGAGCGCTCGGTCGTCTCCAGCGTCGTCGAGCTGAGCAGCGACTCGAGGGAAAAAGGGACGCGGAACTGGCCCACGGTCCCGGTCCAACGGTGATGACTCATCCTGACCCACAGATCCGTGGCCGAAAGCGTGAGCGGCGAGGCGGGTGGCGTGGCCGGCGCCCCGATGGTGCGCATCTCCACCTGGGCGCGATACGAAGCCCACGGCGTGATGTTGCCCTCGACGGCGAATCGGGCGCGGCGCAGAAAAAAGGACGCCGAATCGCCGACGGCTTGGAAACGGGGCTGGAGGTAACCGGTAAGGCGAGGAGTCGTGGAAACGGTGGTGCCTTGCGCGCGCCCAACCGTCGGCGCGATGACGGCAAGCACCACGATGGAGAGGTGGACATGGCGCATGAGGAAAAATGCTAGTGCTCTGTCTCACGATAGGCAACACCGTGCCTATCGGCGCATGATTTTCCGAAATGCAACGTCGCTCAGATGCAGTGCCTCACGCCGCCACCGTGCGAAGAGCGTGACCAGGCGTCGGGCTGCCGCGCTGAGGCGCGCGCCGCCGCGGCTCGCGCCGCCGCGAGAGGTGACCAGCACCTTGGCGCCGAGGACGCGCTCCATGGCGCGGATCCGGTTGAGGCAGGTGCGGTAGCTCCAGCCGACCGCGCGCCCAGCGGCGCGAATCGTCCCCGTGTCCTCGACCGCCTCGAGGAACCGCAGATACCGCGGCCCCATCAGGAACGCGCCGTTCCAGTTGAGCCAGAGTTTGTGGCGGGGCTGCAGATGCGGGCGGAGCGCGGGCGAGCGGGATGCACGCATACCGAGATACTTAACGCCTCAGCAACCGATAGATCAGCTGCTCGAACTCGTCAGCGTCGGCCGCTTCTCGGTCGCCGAGACCTTCAGCCGGATCCACATCCCCGCCAGGCCATGGCCCGGCACCGCGCAGAAGATCATGTAGGATCCCGCCTTGTTCGCCACAAATCGCACCGAGTCCGTTTCGCCTGAGCCGAGACCCTGGAGCAGCCGCGCCGCCACCGTCGTGGCGCGCGCGAAGGCCGGTGGGTCGACGGGACCGGCGGGCATCGGCTTCGTTGTATCGACGACTTCGGCGGAGTGCGGGAGATTCGCGTCGTGGTTCGCGAAGCGCAGGACGACGGTCCAGTTCGTGGGAACGGTCAACGTCAGCTTGCCGTCATTGAACCCGTTGAAGTTCAGGCCGCCGTTCAGCTGCGTCAGGCCCGCGGTCAACTGGAAGGTCGCGGTTTTGGCTGTCGTATCGACGGTGAGCCAGGTGCGGTCGATCTGCGCTTGCGTCGTTTGGGCCACGCAAACCGGCGCCGCGAGCAAGAACAAAACGAAGAAGCTCGAAAGTTTGGTCATGGGTCCAAGCTACCTATCGACCGGCTCCGACCGAAAGGCCTAGATAGAAATTGCGGCCGGGAGCCGGCTCGTAGAAACGACCACGCGCGGCGTTGATCACCAC
>QHUF01000292.1 GCA_003221075.1 Gemmatimonadota bacterium | reverse complement strand
GCGCTCGTGCTGTTGATGACCGTGGGCCTCGCGTTCTTCTACGGCGGCCTGGTACGCCCCAAGAACGCGCTCAACACGATGATGATGAGCGTCGTCGCGCTCGGCGTGATCGGCGTCCAATGGGTATTGATCGGGTATTCGATCGCCTTCGGTCCCGGCAACGCATGGCTGGGCGGCCTCTCGTGGTTTGGCCTGCACAACGTCGGGCTCGAACCGAACCCGACGTACTCGGCGACGATCCCGCTTCAGGCGCACGCGATGTTCCAGGGCATGTTCGCGATCATCACGCCCGCGCTGATCTCAGGCGCGATCGTGGAGCGGATGCGCTTCCGAGGTTACATCGTGTTCCTCATCCTATGGGCGACACTGATCTATGACCCGCTGGCGCACTGGGTGTGGGGATCCGGCGGCTGGCTGCTCAAGCGCGGGGCGCTGGACTTCGCGGGCGGCACCGTTGTCCACATCAGCGCCGGCGTTTCGGCACTCGTCGCCGCATGGTTCCTCGGGCCGCGGCGGGACTACCGCCGCGTCCCCATTGCGCCGCACAACGTCCCGCTCGTGCTGCTCGGCGCGGGGTTGCTCTGGTTCGGCTGGTTCGGCTTCAATGCCGGCTCGGCGCTCGCAGCAAACGGCCTCGCGGCGGTGGCGTTCGTCAACACCAACACCGCCGCAGCCGCCGCCCTCGTCACATGGGCCGGGCTCGACCTGGCACGCACCGGCAAGATCACGGCGGTCGGCGCCGCCACGGGCCTGGTCGTGGGCCTCGTGGGCATCACACCGGCGGCCGGGTACGTGACCCCGATGTCCGGGCTCCTGATCGGCGTTCTGGCAGCCGGCGTCAGTTACACGGCCATCCAGATCCGGTCGAGGACCAAGCTCGACGACGCGCTCGACGTGTTCTCCTGCCACGGCCTCGCTGGAACCGCGGGGGCGCTCCTGACGGGCGTGTTCGCTACCAAGCTCGTGAACCCCGCCGGCGGCGACGGGCTCCTCGCGGGCAATCCCGGCCAGATGGGCGTCCAACTGCTCGCGGTCCTGGCCACCGTCGCCTTTGCCGCCCTCGGCACACTCGGGATCCTCAAGCTCGTTCAGATGACGATCGGCGCGCGGGCTGATGTGCCCGAGGAAAGCGCAGGACTCGACCTGAGCCAGCACGGCGAAGAGGCCTATTTCGGGTCGGATCTGGGCAGCGCCGCCGGAACGGGCAGTTCGCTCGGCGGCAGCGTGGTCGTCGAGACCTTTTCCGCGGAGCCGGCCCCCGCGCCGGCTTTAGGGGGCGTCGTCTGATGCGGGCGCGCCTCATCGCTTCGACCGTCGCGGTCGCGGTCGCCGCACCGATTGCGCTCGCCCAGTCGCCGCACACGCTCTCGGGCAACATGGCGCTCGTGGGCGACTACCGGTTTCGGGGACTGTCGCAAACCTACACGCAGCCCGCCATTCAAGCGGGCGTCGAGTACGCCGCTGCCACCGGAGCGTACGGGGGGGGCATGAGGCTCGAACGTGAGCGGCAATCAGTTTCTGAATGGAGGATCGCTCGAGCTGGACCTGTATGGCGGATATCGCTGGACCGTCACCAGGCTCGGGTTGGATCTCGGCCTGCAGTACTACTGGTATCCCCGCGCGCGGTACAACATCGACCCAGGGGACCGCTATAACACGGTGGAAAGCTACCTGAGTGTGCGATACGATCACTTCAGCGCGAAGTACTCGCACGCCTTGACGCACCTGTTTGGTATGAAAACCCAGACTATCGGCGGCTACTGCGGGATCGGCGCCGACGGCACCCCGGCGTCGACAGATTGTCTCGGCACCGGTGGCACGAAGGGATCGGGCTACGTCGACCTCAACGCCACGTTTGACGTGGTGTCCCGCGTGGGTCTGGCGGTGCACTACGGCCGTCAGTTTGTGCGAAGCTACGACCGCCTTTCCTATGACGATTACCGAATCGGCCTCACGCGCCCGTTCGGCGCCGTCACGCTCGGCGCCGCCGTCGTGACCACGGACGCCGAGCGCCGGTTCTACCGCTACACGCCGACGACCGCGGGATCGCAGGAGACTGAGGACGTGGGCAAACTGGGAATCGTCCTGTCGGCGAGCAAGGCTTTCTGAGTTATTGTTCGGCATGAAGGGAATGCCGGACAAGTTCAAAATCGGGCTCGTGCAGATGAGCATGAGCGAGGATTCGGACGCGAATCTCGCGAAAGCCGCCGCCCGCATTCGCGAGGCCGCGCAACAGGGAGCGGGCCTCGTGTGCCTGCCCGAGCTGTTCCGCACGCAGTACATCGGCCAGCGCGAGGATCACGCGCTGTTCGATCTTGCCGAGGGCGTTCCGGGGCCCACAACCGAGACGCTCGGCAAGATCGCGAAGGAGAACGGCGTTGTGGTGATCGCGTCGCTGTTCGAGCGGCGCGCCGCCGGCCTGTATCACAACACGGCAGCGGTGATCGACGCCGACGGCAAGGTGAAGGGGATCTACCGCAAGATGCACATCCCCGATGATCCCTCCTACTACGAGAAGTTCTACTTCACGCCGGGCGATCTGGGCTTTCGCGCGTTCGATACGAAGGTCGGCCCGATCGGCACGCTGGTCTGCTGGGATCAGTGGTATCCCGAAGCCGCTCGGCTCACCGCGCTGCAGGGGGCCAACATTCTGCTCTATCCGACCGCGATCGGCTGGCACCCCTCGGAGAAAGAGAAGTACGGCGAGCAGCAGCTCGATGCCTGGAAGACGATCCAGCGCAGTCATGCGATTGCGAACGGCTGCTGGGTCGCCGCGGTGAATCGCGTCGGCTTCGAGCGGTTGGGCGGGGAAGGCGCCGGGATCGAATTCTGGGGACACTCGTTTGTCTGCGACCCGTTCGGGGTGGTGGTCGCCGAAGCCGCCGAGGATGAGGCGCTCGTGCTCGCCGAGGTCGATCTGGCTCGCATCGAAGAAGTGCGCCGCAACTGGCCGTTTCTACGAGACCGGCGCACGGATGCGTACGGCGGTATTGAGCACCGGTTTCTCACTGACTGAGCCGTCAGCCATCTGCCATCTGCCATCAGCAAACACACCACAGACGGCTGATCGCTGATGGCAGACGGCTATCGAATGCCGGCCGAGTGGGAGCCGCATGCGGCGACCTGGATCGGCTGGCCGCACAACGTCACCGACTGGCCCGGGAAATTTCCTCCCATCCCGTGGGTCTACACCGAAATCGTCGGCAAGCTCGCGCCGGGCGAAGTCGTTCGCATCCTGGTCAACTCGGGGCTGCAGCAGACACAAGTCAGCCGCACGTTGAAGAAAGTCGGGGTGGATCTCGTCCGCGTGGACTTTCTGCGCTTCCCCACCAACCGGGGCTGGACGCGTGACTACGGCCCGATCTTCGTGCGCGGCGTCAAGGGCCTCGCCATCCCGCGCTTCCATTTCAACGCATGGGCGAAGTACAAGGACTGGAAGAAGGACGACAAGATCCCCGAGCGCACGGCGAAGCGCTTCAAGCTTCCACTGGTCGACGCGAAGATCGTGCTCGAAGGCGGCAGTATCGACGTGAACGGCCGCGGTACGCTGCTCACAACCGAAGAATGCCTGCTCGATCCGAAGGTGCAGACTCGCAACCCGGGTTTGTCGCGCCTCGAGCTCGAGACCGTATTTCGCGACACGCTCGGCATCACGAATACGCTCTGGCTCGGCAAGGGAATCGCGGGTGACGACACACACGGCCACGTGGACGATCTGTGCCGCTTTGTAAAACCGGGGACGGTCGTGCTGTGCCGCGAAGAAAACCCTAAGGACGTGAACTACCGGCCGCTGGCCGAGAACCGCGAGCGCCTGCAGGGTATGCACCTGGAAAGAGGGGCGAGCATCGAGGTGATCGACCTCCCGATGCCCGCCCCTCTCTATTTCGACGGCGTCCGGCTACCCGCCAGTTACGCCAACTTCTACATCGCCAACGCAGCCGTCCTCGTTCCCACGTTCAACGATCCCAAGGATCGCGTCGCGTTGGGCATCCTCGCCGAGCTGTTTCCCGACCGCCCTGTGGTCGGGATCCACGCGGTGGACCTCGTCTGGGGTCTCGGAACCATCCACTGTTTGACGCAGCAAGAGCCTAAACCGTAACGACCGTCCGACCGTCCGACCGTCCTATTGCAGCTGCCAGATCTCGACGCGATTCCCGTTGAGAATTGGAATCAGTACGCGATTCCGCTTCGCGTCATACCCGATATCGGCGGGACTCGGAACCCCGGTAATGATCTTCGTGCCTTGCGTGCTGTCGAACCGCGTGATCGATGAGTCGGCCCAACTCGATACGACGACTTTTCCCCCGATCATCTCCACACCGTCGAACTGGCCGACGCCTTTGGCGATGACGCTGGGCGCGCGGTCTCCCGGCTTCCACGCGAGCACCGCCTTGCCGCCGTATTGCACGACGATGAAGCGGCGGCCCACAGCATCGAGCGTAATGCCGTTCGGCCGGCCGAGGGTGTCACCCCGCACCGCGACGGTCACTTTGCGGTCCGGCCCAACACGGAAAATGCGGTCTGGCCCGGGGTGGAGGATGTTTCCTACGTCGTCAAACCGGATGCCGGTATCGGTGACGTAGATCGCTCCATTGGGAGCGATCGCAATGTCATTCAGGAAGACCGCACCCAGGCTGTCGAGCTTCACACTATCGATCGGAACACCAGTGCGGGCGTTGAACGCGCGCAGCACGTCGATGTCTACCACCCACAGCGTGTCGCCCAGCACAGCCAGGCCCTTGGGGGCATTGAGCGTGACGCCGCCGCGGCCCCCTTCGATGAACTTGAGGACCTCGATGGCTCCGTCCGGTCGCACACGCGTAATGAAGCCGTTGTTGTCCTTGGTGAGCGGGCCGCCGTTGATGTTCGATACGAAGTAGATGTCCTGCGCCAAGTCGTCCAGCACCGATTCGGGCATGAGGAAGCCAACGACCGTTCCCACCTTCGTCGCCCGCGAACCACCCGTCGGCGAAACCTGGGGCTGAGCCGGCGCGACCGTATCCACATCGTGCGACGCCTGCGGAGGGGGCGCCGGCGTCCT
>QHUF01000291.1 GCA_003221075.1 Gemmatimonadota bacterium | reverse complement strand
CCGTGGGACGCCGCGCTGGTGGACAAGCCGGGCCTGGGCAAGGTCGTGATGGGGCGGGGTGCGGTGAATCAGAAGGGTCCTGAGGCCACGTTTCTCGCCGCGTTGCACGCGATCCGTGGGGCGGGCCGCAAGCTTCCCGTAAACCTGGTCTTCGTCGCCGAGGGCGAAGAGGAGATCGGGTCGCCGCACTTCCCACAGATCGTACGACGCCCCGAGGTGCTCGCCGCCCTGCAGAAATCCGTTGGAATCTTCATGCCGTCGGCGTCCCAGGGACTCGACGGCGAGGTCACGATGACACTCGGCGCCAAAGGCGTGATCGAGGTCGAGCTCGTCTCGAGCGGCGAGCGTTGGGGCCGCGGCCCGCGCACCGACATTCACTCGAGCAACAAGGCGCGCGTCGACAGCCCCGCTTGGCACCTGGTCCAGGCGCTCGCGACGCTGGTGTCGGCTGACGGCAATGATCCCGCGATCGACAACTTCGCCGACAAGGCGCGGCCGCTCTCCGCGGACGAGAAGGCGATGATCGCGGCCGCCGCGGCTCGGCTGGACGAGAACGGCGCCAAGCGGCTACTCGGCGTCGAGCACTGGGTGCGGGATGTGAGTTGGACCGAGGCGCTGGAGCTCTTGATGTCCCGGCCGACGGTCAACATCGAGGGACTTGTGGGCGGCTACACCGGCCCCGGCGGGAAGACGATTCTGCCGCATCGCGCCACGGCCAAGCTCGATCTGCGCCTCGTGCCCGACATGACGGCGCAGGGCGCGCTCGCGGCGCTGAAGGCGCACCTCGCCAAGCGCGGCTTTGGCGACATCGAGGTGAACATGACGGGCGGGTACGATCCCACGAGCACGCCCCGCGACGCCATGGTGATTCGGGCGCAAGAAGCGGTGTACCGCCGCTCACGGATCGAGCCGATCCTGCTGCCACGCAACGCAGGCTCCTGGCCCGGCTATGTCTTCACCGGCGAGCCGCTCAAGCTCGCAGCTGGTCACTTCGGGCTTGGCCACGGCAGCGGCGCGCACGCTCCCGACGAGTACTACGTCATCGAGTCGACGAATCCCAAGGTGCAGGGGATGGACGGCGGCACGCGTTCGTACGTCGAGTACCTGTTCGAGCTGGCGCGCATTTCCCGCTAGCGTGAAGAACGCCCGCTAGCGGCAGCGCGAGGGATCGGAGCGAACGAAATAGGACCTGTAGTTCGGCGCTTTCGGGTCCATACATCCGACCAGGTCGAGGATTTCGACTTTGCGAAAGTCGATCGGGTGGCTCTCGCTCTGGAGTGCGATGTAGCCGCTGATCAGCGCTTTCCCATCCAGCTTGACGGCCGGGTCGAAATGATTGACGACCCCGCCTCCAATCTGGGGCTTCGTGTACTCCAGCACGGTGTCGCCGTTGACGATGTGCCGCACGAGCGAGTCGCCGAGCACGAGAGCCTCGACGCGGACCCACTGCTCGCCCCGGTAGGTCCGGGATTTCGAGTTGAGGCAATGCGTCGTGAACAACGTGCCGTTTATGACCACATGCGTGCCCGGAGTGCACAGATTCGCGGTCGGCCTCTCGCCCGCGCTGCCGCCGCCGAGCAGTTGGACCTCGATGGAAATCGGGAAGTCCTGATCCTTCGCCATGCTGCGCGCCGATTGGGAATGGATCATGATGCCGCTGTTGCGCAGCGCCCAGTCCGGTCCCCCACGGGCCTGCTCGCCCACGAATCGGTATTCCACGGCGATGATGTAGTAGGAGAAGGGCTCGCGATAGAAAATGTGACCGAAGCGGTCGTCGAAGGCCGCGTATCGATCGTAGCGGACCTTCAGGAGTCCGTCCTCGACGCGGAATGTGTTTCCCCAATTGTCGTTGAGATCGTGGCCGGTGATCTTGACGTCCCAGCCGTCGAGGTTCCTGCCGTTGAACAGCTGGATCCAGTCCCGTGCATTGGGAGCCGGTGTTTGCACGAGAATGGTTGCTGCGATAGCGAGTTGGATCACGTGAGGTATCGGCTCTAGCTCAGGGCCAGCGTCGGCGTGAAGCCGGGCGCCCGGCGCGCCTTGGTCGCCTGCTCGAACGCATACGCCACCCGCAGCAACACCGGCTCGCTCCAGGCGCGCCCATAGAACGAGACGCCGAGCGGCAGGCCGAAGTGAAAACCCGCCGGGACCGTGATGTGCGGGTATCCGGAGACCGCGGGGAACTGCGAGCTGCCGGCGCCGCCCCCACCGCCCCCGCCCCCCGCGAGGTCGACGAGTGACGCGATGCCGCCCGAGGGGCCGAGCATCGCGTCGAGCTTGTACTTGTCCATCGTCGCGTCGATGCCCTTGGTGCGGGTCAGCTCGATGCATTTGGCGCGCGCGTCGAGGTAGGCCTTCACCGTGGCGGGCATCGTGGCGAGATAGGCGTTCAGATCCGTCTTGAATTCGTACTGCAGCACGTCGCGCTCGTTCGTGCCCAGCTGGCCGGACGTGTCGATGGGGGCAGGGTCGACAACGTCGGCGCCCTGGGCCTTCAGGACCGCGATCGCCTGCTCCAGCACCGTGTCTACGATCGGATTGTTGCCGGTGCGTGCCAGGACACCGATGCGTGCACCCTTCAATCCGCTCGCATCGAGAAAAGCGGTGTAGTCCTTCGCGACATGCCCTTGCGCGTCGGCCGTCGCTGGATCACGCGGATCCACGCCCGCGAGCGCCGTAAGAAGCGCGGCGGCGTCGGCCACGGTGCGCGCCATGGGTCCCGCGGTGTCCTGGCTGTGGGCGATCGGGATGATCCCTGCGCGACTCACCAGGCCTACCGTCGGCTTGATGCCGACGATGCCACAGGTATTCGCGGGGCTGATGATCGACCCGTCGGTCTCGGTTCCCACGGCAACGGCGCAGAGATTGGCGCTCACCGACACCGCCGAGCCGGAGCTCGAGCCCGACGGCGTACGATCCAGCACGTACGGATTCCGGCACTGGCGACCGCGGCCGCTCCAGCCGCTCGACGAGCGGCTGGACCGAAAGTTGGCCCACTCCGAGAGATTCGCCTTGGCGAGGATCACGGCGCCCGCGGCACGCAAACGTTCGACAATGGATGCATCGCGCACCGCGACGTTGCCCTCGAGCGCGAGGGAGCCCGCGGTCGTCTGCATCTTGTCGTGGGTGTCGATGTTGTCTTTGACGATGACCGGAATGCCGTGAAGGGGACCGCGCACCTTGCCGCGGCGCCGCTCGCCGTCCAGCGCGTCCGCGATCGTGAGCGCGTCAGGATTCGTCTCGAGCACCGCGCGCAGCGTGGGTCCCTGGCGATCGAGCGCGGCGATGCGGTCCAGGTAAGCCTGGGTGACGCCGCGCGCCGTGAGGCGTCCGGCTTTCATACCGTCCTGGAGCTGGGCGATCGTGGTTTCTTCGAGCGTAATTGCCTGCTGCGGTCTGGAAGGCAACCCCGGCAGCATGCTACCGGCGACGGCGAGGGACGCGAGTTCCGCGAATTCGCGGCGCGACAAAGTGGCCATGAGGCTAGAACGCCCAGCCGGCGAGAATGGCGAACGAGCGCGTCTGGTAGCTCTCCGAGCTCGTGACCGTGCTGAGCTTCAGGTCGGTGAGGCCGTAGATGTAACGGCCCTCGAGCGTGAAGGCGCTCGCGGCGCCGAGCCGGACGCCGCCACCGATCACCGCCGCGTAGCTCGTGGACGGCCGGTCGGTGTTGGGACAGGCGGTGCCACCCGCGCGGCACCGCAGCTCGAAGGAGACTTGCGGTCCCGCGTACGCGTACGGCGCGATGCCGGGCGTCGGAAAGAGGGCGCGCAGGAAAACCGGCACATCTACGTAGTCGAGCTTGCGCTCGTCGGTCGTGCCGGAGTTGGTGACGCCGCGCTGCGTGTAGAGCGCCTCGACGCCGAGCCCGAGCATGTTGCGGCCCGCCCCTAACGACAGGCCTAACGCGAACCCCGTGCGTTCCTTCAGATTGCCCGGCAGAATGCCGCGGTTCGACACGTCGCCGTATGAGAACCCACCCTTCAGTGCAACGCTGCCTTGCGCCGGCGCCACGGTCGTGATGCCGAGGGCGGTCGCGAGGAGACAAGCGAGTGTGCGTGTCATGGTGAAACCCTCCCTTCTGTTCCCGGAGCTACACCGGGGCGAGAAGGGCGGTTCCCGAGGCAGCGGCGCCACATCATCGGCAACATGCGAGGAGCTCCCGCTTCTCGAGATGCTTTTCTATCTCGGCGCGGCTTCGCCACACCGGCTTGAATTCCTGGTGGGCGAGCAGCGCGAGCTGATCGGTGCGGTGGGGTGACCCGGCGCGCGATGCGTTGCCGTATCCGACGATCGAAACGGCGTGCACCGGCGTCGTGAACTCGATGGCCGCGACCCACGATGCGCCGCCCGTCGCGCTGAACGTTCCGTCGGGTTCTTTGTTCGAGTACCCGACAACGTGGAAGACGCCGTACTGCGCGCCGGCCCCGCTCCCGGCGAAGTCGAGACCGTCGCGTCTCAAGCGATGCACGACTCCCCACGCGACATCCACCGACCCCCATCGCGTGCGAACAGACTCCGCGGCCGCACGCAGGGCGTCCACCGCAGCGCCGGTGTCGGCGAGACCCACTGGCGTTGTGCGTGGCGACTGTTCGTTCCACCGGGCGGCGTATAGCCCCTGACCGCGGCGCCGGCGGCCGTATTCGGCCCACCATTCGGTGAAGATCACGGCGCCCTTACTCGACGAATCGGCCTGGCGATCCCAGTCCCGAAGGATCGTTCCGGCCGCGCGGACGTCTGCAAGCGACGACGCTGTCGTCGCGGCCAGAAGATCGGGCAGCACGCGGTCCGCGAGCAGCATGTGTGTGGAATTCGCGTAGCGGAGAAACTCATCCCAGGTGATGCTGGAATCGGCATCCAACAGCTGCGCGGACTGTTGCGGTCGGAGTGCCATCATGCGCGTCGCCAGGTATGCTGGAAAGTCCGCCGGGTGCACGATCACGGGGAACGTCGCCCACCACGGCGGATCGTTGGCGTTCTGCACCCAGCCACTCGGCGGGTCGACCGTCTTCGGCATGTCGTCGAACCCATGCAGCGAGGTCCACAGCGTCGCGGAGCTGTCGCCGCGCACCACGCCCGCCCAGTAGGCCCGGTCTCCGCGCGGCCGGACCGGCGTGTTGCCACCGTAGAACACCATGATGTGCCCGTCGCGATCTCCGTACGTGATGTTCTGGCTCGAGATCTGGTTGGGACGAATCGCCCTCAGGAACTCCGCGAAGGTTCCGGCGCGTCCCATGTCCCACCACTGGGAGAACGCGCCGTACAGGCGCGGCCCGTGCAGGCCCACCACGGCGAGCGCGAGCGCCTTCCCCGATGTCTCACCGACCACGGGGCCGTGCACGGAGCGACGCACCCGCACCGTGTCGGCGCGCCAGGAGCCGTCGCGTTCGCGCACGCGCAGGACGTGCGTCTGCACCTCGAACGCTCGTACCGCGCCGTCGAACAGGTATCCACCGCCCGACAGGGTGAGCTCGTAGTAGTCTTCGCCGTCCTGCGTGTTCACGGTGTGCGTCCATCCGAGGTTGTCATTGAACGCGATCTGCATCACGGGCGACAACACGAGCGCCGCTCCGCTGACGTTGACGCCCGGGGCGACGTACTGCGCCTCGATCTGGGTGAACAGGTCGGACCACGGCAGGTGCGGGTTTTGTAAGAGGAGCGTGTGGCCGCCCGCGGTGCGCCGGGGCGCCACCGCCCAGGCGTTGGAACCGCGATCGCGCCACGCGTCCACCGCATCATGGGTATCCGAGCTGCCCGACAGGAACCGCGCGTACAGCACGCGGTTGAAGTGGGCGACCACGTCGACCGCGTGCACCGGAAGCACCGCGCGCACCGAGTCGCCGATCAGGTCGGGATGCGCGGTGGCGAATGCGTTGATGCCGGCGGCGAATGACTCGAGGTGCGCGCGCATCTCGCGAGGCTGCGCGGCCAGCGCCCGCTCCGCGTCGCGCCACAAGTCGAGCGTCCATACCCAACGATCTTCGTCGAGATAATCAGCGTTGAGATACTCGGACGCGCGGCCGCGGGCCTGGGCGACCAGACGCAGGAGCAGGTCGCCGTGGTTCTGCATCTGCGCCCAACCGAAGCCATAGGCCAGGCCCGCGCGGCTCCGGGCGAAGATGTGCGGGACCCCGTAGGTGTCCCATAGGATCTCCGTCCCCCGGCCTGGCGCCGAGTCCTTGGGTTGGACGAGATGGATGTCTTCGAACGGGACGTTCAGGATCTGATAGCGCTCCCAGTCCCGGAAGTCGAAATGCCACCACTCGCTCGGGTTCACAATGAACCCTTCTGCCTCCAACACGCGGCGCAACAAGGCGCGGTGCCAGCGCTGGCGCGACGTGCCGCCCGGATAATCCGAGAGGGCACGCGGCGTCGCTTCGTCGTAGGTCGACGGCATCTCGACCGGCATGCCGGTCGCCAGGTCGTAGAGCGTGAGATCCACCGCCGAGCCGCGGTTGTGCTTCGAACCGTGCGCCGGGTCCGCCACGAGCCAGTGGGACTCGGTGGGCGTCGCGTCCCAGAACACCTTCGTCACATACCACGGCCGGTAGGCGTCGTGGATCAAGATCCCGTAGCCGAGGGGCCGCAGCACCCGCGCCGCCCGCACGAGCGCCAGGGCGGCCGGCCGCTGCAGGAAGGCGCGGGCCGAGGAGTAGACGACGGTGCCGAGGAAGTTGTTCGTTGTCGCGTACCGGATATCGAGTCGGATCGTGGCATCCAGCCTGGAGGGCTCCACCAGGTCGGGCGCCAGAAACGCGGCGCTCTCAGCGGGCGGCGTCAGCCCGCGATCGACCCGGAGCAGCTCCGCGACCGGTCGGACGGGCTGCAAGCGAAGCTGCCCTCCCGCCGCCGGCCCCATCTGGAGGCGCCGCAGAACGACCGGCCCCACCTGGATTTCGCCCGTCCGAAAGACGATGCGGTCGGCGTCGTAGGGTCCGCGACTGGAGAACGTGAACACCGACTCCGCCGCCTGCGCGAGACGACTGGGCGCGGCGGGCCGGAGGAGCGCCACGAGCGCGCCGCCCTCTTCATAGACGTAGAGCGTGTCGTGGCCCGACGCGTACGCGCCGATCAGGCTCAGCCAGGCGCTGGGCGGTGCCGCAGGCTTCGGCGGGAGCGCGTTGGGGGCGGGGGCGGGGATCTGCAGCAGCAGCGCGAGGACGATCATTTCAGCGGGCCACGCCGAACGTGAACACGGTGCGCGAACGATAGGTCGCGCCCGGACGCAGGATCGTCGAAGGGAAGTTCGCGTGATTGGGTGAATCGGGAAAATGCTGCGTCTCGAGGCACAGCCCGGACCGGTGCGCGTACACGCGCCCGCCCTTTCCCTTGATAGTTCCGTCCAGGAAGTTGCCGGCGTAGAACTGCACGCCGGGCTCGGTCGTGCTGACATCGAGGGTGCGCCCGCTCGTCGGCTCCACGACGCGCGCG
>QHUF01000290.1 GCA_003221075.1 Gemmatimonadota bacterium | reverse complement strand
GGTCCTTTTCGCGGATCATGTCGCGCACCGTCCCTGTCGCGAGCAGCACCTCGAGCGCGGCGGCGCGGCCGTGCCCGTCGGCCCGGGGCAAGAGCCGCTGCGACACGACGGCGTGCAGCGCTTCCGACAGCCGGAGCCGCGCGATCTCCTGCTCCTCCGGCGGAAACATCGATACGATGCGGTTGACCGTCGTCACCGCGTCGGGCGTATGCAGCGTGGACACCAGCAGATGCCCCGTCTCGGCCGCTTTCATCGCGGTGTCGATCGTCTCCGAGTCGCGCATTTCGCCGATCAGGACCACGTCCGGGTCCTGGCGCAGCGCGGCGCGCAGGCCCGTGCGGAAATCGTCGGTATCGACGCCGATCTCACGCTGCGTGACGGAGCAGTTGATGTCGCGGTGCAGGAACTCGATCGGGTTTTCGAGCGTGAGGATGTGGCGGTGCTGGTTCTGGTTGATGTGGTTGATGATCGCCGCCATCGTCGAGCTTTTGCCCGACCCCGTCACTCCCGTCACCAGGATCATGCCGCGCTCGGCATTCGCGACCTCCGCGAGCACGGCGGGCAGCTTCAGTGACTCGAAGGTCGGCACGTCGAACGGGATCACGCGCATCACGATCATGAAGGACGAGCGCTGCCGCAGGATATTCACGCGGAACCGGCCGATGCCCGGCATGCCCCACGAGCAATCGTAGTCGCGCAGCTTGTCGATGCGCATGCGGTCTTCGTCGTTGGAAATGAGGCGCTGGGCGATCGCTTTGGTCTGATCGGGGGTCAGCCGCTGCTTGGTCAGCGGCACCAGCCTGCCGTCGATGCGGGCGCGGAATACGTCGCCCGCCTTGATGTGCAAATCGGACGCCCCGCGATCTACCGCGGCCTTGATGATCTTTTCCATTCAGTACCCGGCTTCCAGGTCGACGAGGTTCGTGAGGGGCGCACCTGCAAGATAGCTCCGGATGTTCTCCACGATCAAAGCCGTCTCGCGCTCCCAGAACTGACCGGACACCGCGCTCACATGCGGCGCCACGAGCACGCGGGCATGGCTCCAGAAGGGATGCCCGGCGGGCAGCGGCTCGGTGGCGAAGACGTCGAGCGCTGCGCCGCGCAGCCGCCGCAGCTCGAGGAGCTCGAGCAGCGCCGCCTCGTCGAGCAAGGAGCCACGCGAGACATTCACGACCAGCGCCTGATGCGGCAGCCGTTCGAGCACGCGGCGATCGACCGCCCCGACGGTCTCCGCCGTGTGCGGCGCCGCAATCACCAGCACGTCACTTCCGCCGGCCAGGCGCGGTAGGTCGGCCAACCCGCCGACCCATTCCACACCCTTGGGACCGCCACGTTCGGCGCGCCGCCGGACGCCCGACACCTTCATGCCGAGTGCCAACCCGCGGCGCGCGACCGCGCTCCCGATACCTCCGAGCCCGAACACGCCGAGTCGCAGCTCGCGGAATTCACGCATCGGAATGGCGCCGTCGGTGAAGTCCTCTTTGGCCCAGCGTCCCTGGCGTTGCGCGGCCAGCATGCGATCGAGCCCACGTGTGAAATAGCCGATTGCCGCGACGACCCAGTCGGCCATCGGCTCCGCGTGGACGCCCGCCGAGTTGGTGAGGAGCACGCCGCTTCCGGACATGTGTGCGAGGCTCGCGCCGATCCCGGCGGTGGCGCTGTGCGCCCAGCGCAACGTGCCCTTCGCGGCGGCGGCGACGCCGGATGGGACTCCGAAGCCGAGATAGATCTCGGCCCCGCGCGCCGCGGAGATCGCTTCCGGAGATCCCGAGCCGCCATCGCCGTCGGACACCGCGGGGGCTTTGACCTCCATGACGTCCCAGGCCGCGCCCAGCGCGTTCTGGATCTGGACCACGCTGGTTTTCGGAATCCTCCACGCGGCGCGCAGCGAAGCCAGATCGACGACAAGTCGTCTGGAGACCGGGGGGGCGCTCACTCTCCCGTGGAGACCGTGCGCACGTGGTCGTGGTGCAGAAGGGTGATCATGACCTGATCGTGCAGTCGCTTGGACCCACGAATATTGAAGTCGATGACGAGGTCGACGTTTTCCTGACGGCTCGACACGGCGCTGATCTCGAGCCCCGCGCGCCGAACGAGTCCCTCCAAATCCTCGAGGACCGTGGGACCCGGGTGCGCGTGAATCGTGATGGTCGACCGCGTCGCCTGACGTTCGACGAGCGTCTCGACCCTGCCAAGCCCGGCGAGCACGACCAGGACGACCAGCGTGGTGGCGATCCCTTCGAGGTAGTAACCGCTTCCCAAGGCCACGCCGATCGCCGCCACGACCCAGATGGTCGCGGCGCTGGTGAGCCCAACGACGGCCCCGCGGGCGTGCAGAATGGTCCCCGCCCCGATGAACCCGACGCCGGTCACGATCTGGCCCGCGACGCGAGTGGGATCGGTGCCTGTCCCTCCCCCGCCGGCGATGGCGCTCAACATGGCGATCGACAAATGCGTGTAGAGGACCGACCCGATGCAGATCAGGATATTCGTGCGGAGGCCGGCGGGTTTGCCGCCGAGCTCGCGCTCGAGACCGATCGCGCCGCCCAGCAGCGTCGCGAGACCGACCTGGAGCATCAGCTCCAGCCGAAACATCTCCACGATCTGTCTAAACATCCTTGAGGAGCCCCATCTTTCCGCGCACGTCCGCGATCGTTCGTTGGGCGAGAGAGCGCGCGCGGTTGGCGCAGTCGCGCAGCCGATCGAGCACGCCTGCCGGGTCGCGCTTCAACGCCGCCGCGCGCTCGCGGATCGGCGCCAGCGTCTTGATCATGTTGTCGGCCAGCACACGCTTGCAGTCGAGACAGCCCCACCCGGCGGTCCGGCACTTCTGCGCCACCTCCTCCACAGTATCGGGCGCCGAGAACCCCTGATGCAGCGTGAAGATGTTGCAGATCTCCGGCGTGCCGGGATCCTTGCGGGTCTTGCGTGCAGGATCGGTAGCCGCCGGCCGGAGCTTCTCCCAGATCGCTTCGGGCGACTCGAACAGTCCGATCGTGTTCCCCAAGCTCTTGGACATCTTGGCCTTGCCGTCGAGGCCCAGCACCCGCTTCGTCCTGGTCAACAACGGCTGCGGCTCGGGAAAGAAGTCGTGACCGTAGCGGGCGTTCCAGCGGCGCGCGATTTCGCGCATCAGCTCGAGATGCTGGACCTGGTCCTCACCGACCGGGACAAGACTAGCTTTATAGAGCAGCACGTCAGCCGCCTGCAGTACCGGATACGCCAGCAGCCCCATGGTGACGCTTTCTTGACGCTGCGCCTTGTCCTTGAATTGGGTCTGGCGCTCGAGCTCACCGAGCGGCGCCAGAGTCGTAAGCAGCCAGTTCAGCTCGGTATGCTCGGCGACGTGCGACTGCACGAAGACGATGCACTTGCCGGGGTCCAGGCCGGCCGCAAACAGACTCACCGCCATATCGAGAGTCAGGGACGCGAGCGCGCCCGGGTCGTACGGCTGGGTGATGGCGTGCAGATCGACGATCGAAAAGAGACAGTCGTGCTCGGTCTGCAGCCGGACCCAATTCTGCACGGCGCCGAGGTAGTTGCCGATGTGCAGCTCGCCGGAGGGTTGGATGCCACTGAAAATGCGCGCCATTGGCGATGCAAAGTGCGTGAATACAACGACTTAGTCAAGCTGGCAGAGCGCGCGGCGCTACGCGCCGCCGATTATTTGCGCAGCGCGCCGCGCCCGGCCGTCCACACGTGGACGGAAAAGTCACAGCATGACTTTGTGACCGAGGTCGATCGCGCCGCCGAGGCCGTGATCACCGAAGTCATCCTGCGCGAGGCGCCCGAGTCCGTCATCGTGGGCGAAGAGCTTTCTCCCAAACGGCCGGCGCAAGGCGAGCTCGTCTGGATCGTGGATCCGCTGGATGGGACGACGAACTTTCTGCACGGCTATCCGCAATACGCCGTCAGCATCGGCTGCCTCGTCGACGGGAAACTGGCGGCGGGCGTCATCCACGACGTGTGCCGCAACCGCACGTATAAAGCGATCCGCGGCGGGGGGGCGTTTGAGGAAGACACGCGGCTGAGCGTCTCAGCCGTGACGGAGCCCAGACGCGCCCTCATCGGGACCGGGTTTCCCTTCAAGGCGCTGAACCTGTTGCACATCTATCAGTCGCAGTTCGCTGCCGTGGTCGGTGCGGCGAGCGGCATCCGCCGTGCGGGGGCCGCTGCCCTCGACCTGGCGGATGTCGCAGCTGGGAGGCTCGATGCGTTCTGGGAGCTGCAACTCGCGCCGTGGGACATCGCGGCGGGCACATTGCTCATTCGCGAAGCGGGCGGCATCGTGACCCGGCCCGACGGCGCCGCGGATGTGCTGAGTGGCGCAGGAAACGGCTCCATCGTCGCGGGCAACGCCGCGATGCACCGCTGGCTCATCGATCTATTAAGGAAGAGCTGATGCCCGCTCCACTGGTCGAATGCGTACCGAATTTCTCCGAAGGCCGCGATGCCGCCACGATCGGCGCGTTGCGCTCGACCATCACCGCCGTCACCGGTGTGCAGCTGCTCGACGTCCAAAGTGACACGGCGCATAACCGCTCCGTGTTCACGTTCGTCGGTAGCCCGGCTGCCGTGGTGGAAGCGGCATTCGCAGCCATGCGCGTCGCGACCGACCGGATCGACCTCACCAAACACAGCGGCGAGCACCCACGCATGGGCGCGACAGACGTCGTGCCGTTCGTCCCGGTAACGGGCATCACGATGGACGAATGCGTGGCGCTCGCGCAAACACTGGGCGAGCGGGTTGGGAAAGAGCTTCGGATCCCGGTTTTTCTGTACGCACGAGCGGCGACCCGTCCCGAGCGCGTGCTGCTTCCAGAGGTGCGCAAGGGCGAATTCGAAGCCATGCGCGAGCGTGCGCTCGAGCCGGACTTTGGAC
>QHUF01000289.1 GCA_003221075.1 Gemmatimonadota bacterium | reverse complement strand
GTAAGTAGACGGGCGCCGACCCGCTGTTGATCAGGAAAGGCTCGGCCGCTGAATCGGTTGCGAGGGAGTATGTCGCACGATCGGTCACCACGGTGAGCTCGATGGTGCCCGTCGAACCGGTTGGCGCGGTGCAAGCGGCGATCGCAAGCGATGCAGCGACAAAGCGGCCGGCCTTAGTAGTCAATTTGGAAGACGTTGGAGACCCGCGCTTCGAGCGGCAAGAGTCGATGCACCGTAGAGTCGCTGTAGACGATGTAGACAAAGCGGAAACGACCCGGCCCGCGCAGATGTGAGTTGGACGTTGGCAGCGACATGCCCGTCAGACTGTCACCCGCCCCGACGACCCGTACATACGGCACAACGAGGTAAGTACCATACCAAAACGGCCCGAGATCGACCCACGCCAGGCCCCGCTGCTTCTGAACCGACACCAACCCGCCCGGAAGCGCAGCGTAGATCGGTTCAGGCCCGCGATTCACCAACCGGGACTGGACCACGTCGCCGCTGTCGATGTGGTACACAAGGCGATCCGTCGCGATCGCGAGCTGCCGGTCAGCGGCGTCGGTTGCTGAGCTGCACGCGAGGGCGACTCCTGCCAGCAGGGCGATGTACGCTTTCGAAAAGCCCATCGTTGCCCCTAGTGGCCCCTGCGGCAAATCGGACACGGTCCCATCCGCGGCTCTTTCCCGTAGAAAACCACCACGGGGCCGAGTGTCACGGTCGTGTCCGTGAGCGTGATTGTGAGGGTCATTTCGCCGCCGCGCACGCGACCGACGAATCGCGCGGGGTGCAGGATGCCGCGATCGACCGGATGTGCCGTGATGTTCTGCTCGCCCGGCAGGTCGAACCGCCCGTCCGCATCGAGTATGAGTTGCTGGTGGATATTGCCGTAGGTGCAGCCGATATGGACGTGCGCGCTGGTGTCGTCGGCGATCACCGCGGCATTCTCGCCGCCCCAGGTCCCGATGAGATCTTTGGGATGCCGGAGCCCCGTCGGATCGCATGGGCCGAACACCGCAGCCGCCGCCACGAACGTCACTGCCGCTTTGGTAAGCATGCAACCTCCTACGAGTCTACCCTCGGCAGACTGCCTTGGGTCACACGAAGGTCGGACTACCGCGGGAGTCTCCTTACCAATCTACCTTCCGCAAACCACCTTTGGTCACCATGAACCTGCTCCCACTCCTTCTGGTCCTCGCGCAGCAATCCCAGGCCCTGAACGGTTTCGATGCCTACGTCTCCAAAGCCATCACCGACTGGCGCGTCCCCGGCCTCGCCATCGTCGTCGTCAAGGACGACTCCGTCGTCTTCATCAAGGGCTACGGCGTCCGCGAGCTTGGCAAATCCGACCCCGTGACGGTGCACACACGCTTCGGCAACATGTCCACGACCAAAGCGTTCACCGCGATGCTCGTGGCGATGCTCGCCGACTCGGGGCGCGTGGCGTTCGACGATCCCGTCACGAAATACGAGCCGGGGGTGCAGTTCTCCGATCCGTACGTAACGCGCGAGATCACGGTGCGCGATCTGCTCACCCACCGCGTCGGCTTCGGCGATCCCGACTACCTGTGGGGCACGAGCGGGCTCGACTTCCCGGCGATGACGCGCCGTCTGCGGCTTGTGCCGTCCACGTCGAGTTTCCGCTCGCGGTTTCAGTACAACAACGTGACCTACGCGCTCGCGGGCGACGTCGCCGCGCGCGCCGCGGGGACGACGTGGCAAGCACTGATGCGCAGCCGTATCTATGGCCCGCTCGGCATGACCGAGAGCTACCCGGACGCCAGCGAGCTGAAGGCGGCAACCATCGCCGACGTGTCCTCGCCGCACGGCATCGTGCGCGACACGGTGCGGGTGCTTCCAGCATCCCTAGAGGGCATCGACGACATCGCGCCCGCGGGCTCGGCATTCTCGACCGCGACCGACATGGCGAAGTGGCTGCGGTTTCTGCTCGATAGCGGCCGAGTGGCAGGCCGGCGTCTGGTGGGCGCGCGGAATTTCGCGCAGCTGTTTCGCCCGCAGCAGGTGATCGCCAGCTCGCAGTATCCCGCGACGCGGCTCATGGATTACCACTTCCAGGCGTACGGCATGGGCTGGTTCCTGCAAGACTATCGCGGCGAATTCATCGCCTATCACACCGGCTCGATCGAAGGGCGCTCGGCGATCGTCGGCCTGATCCCCGACCGCCGCGTCGGCGTCGCGATTTTCACGAACCTCGATCACTCCGAGCTGCGCCACGCACTGATGTACACGGTGTTCGACCGGTTCATCGGCCCGCAGTCGCCTGCACACGACTGGAGTACCGAAATGCGCGCGCTCTACCGGCGCCTCGCGGATAGCTCGCGCGCGGCGCAACAGGCGGAGGAGAGCAAGCGCATCTCCGGCACGCGTCCCACGCTGGCGCTCGATCGGTACACCGGCACATACGTGGACAGCCTGTTCGGCACCGCGACGGTGGGCATGAGCGACGGGCGCTTGACGATCCAGGCGGGCACCGCGAAAGGACAGCTGGAGCATTGGCAGTACGACGTCTTCCGCGTGACCTGGCCCGATCCGTTCTGGGATCCGGCGTACGTGTCGTTTGCGATCGATCTCGACGGAACGGTGGGGGAGCTGCGCTTCGTGGACGGCGGGAGCTACCGGCGAGCGAAGTAGCGAAGCGGCTGCGCGGCTTCGGCCCGCTCGGCGTCACCGCGATCCTCGTCATCCTCGCGGGCAATCTTCTCTTCGCGCCGCTCAGCGCGCTGCTCGTCCTCGCGTGGACCCAGGTTTCAGACACGCCGTGGTCCGCGATCGGCTTCGCGCGGCCGAAGAGCTGGCTCCGGAGCGTCGCGATCGGCGTGGTGTTCGGTGCGTTCCTCAAACTCGCCATGAAGGCCGTCGTCATGCCGCTTCTGGGCGCTCCGGCGGTCAACCCCTACTATCACTACCTCGCAGGCAACGCCGCCGCCGCAATCCCGTTTGTCCTGTATGCCGTGATCATTGGGGCGGGGTTCGGGGAAGAGATCGTCTTTCGCGGCTTTCTGTTCGAGCGGCTCGGCACGCTGCTCGGCACCAGCCGGCGAGCGAAGATCGCGATCGTAGTCCTCACCGCCGTCCTGTTTGCGAACGCGCACTGGAATCAGGGATTGCCGGGCGTCGAGCAGGCCGCCGTTATGGGGCTCGTGTTTGGCGGAATGTACGCCCTGACGGGAGAGCTCGTTATTGTCATGGTGACGCACGCGGCATTCGACCTGATGGCCGTTGCGCTCATCTACGGGAATCTCGAATCTCGCGTCGCCCATCTGTTCTTCAGGTAGCGAGGAGCTGTCAATGAACATCAATGGTGCGCATGTCATCATACGCCACATGAACCGTCCGCAGTTCAATTTGAAACTTCCAGTGCGCCCGTGAGTAGGGCCTGACGATGCTCGGAATCCCGGAGTGGGCGATCGGTGTCGGTGTGATCCTGATGTTCGTGTCCGTCCTGAAGGTGGTGACGGCGCGGCTCATGCCGCCCGGCTATCGAGCGCGCTCGTGGAGGGGCGAGACACTTCCTCATGAGACAGAAGACTTGCAGGCGAGGCTCGCGGAGCTCGATCAACTGAAACAGCGAGTTGCTGAGCTGGAAGAGCGTGTCGACTTTGCCGAACGCCTCCTCGCGAGACACCGCGAAGGAGAACGGTTGCAGCCTTAGAACGCTACTTCGGCTGCCAGCGCGCCTCTTTGAGTAGCTGAGCGATGATGTCCGGGGCGGTTCGGCCCGCTGCCTCTGCCGCAAAATTGATCACGATCCGGTGCGTCAGCACCGTCGGCGCGACCTGGCGCAGGTCGTCCTCATCCGCCATCGGCCGGCCATCCAGCGCCGCCCGCGCCTTGGCGCCGAGGATCAGGTATTGCGAGGCGCGGGGCCCGGCGCCCCAGGAGATGTACTCTTTAATGAAGGGGAGCGAGGCAGGCTCGGGCGGCCGGGTCATCCGCACCAGCGTCACCGCCGCCTTCACAAGGGCCTGCGACACCGGAATGCGCCGCACCAGATGCTGCATCGCGACCACATCGTCGGACGTGAGTACCGAGTTCACCTCGGCCATCGCATCGCTGGTCGTGGCGGCGACGATCGCCTCTTCCTCCTCCTGCGACGGATAGTCCACGCGCAGCTCGAACATGAAGCGGTCAAGCTGGGCCTCGGGCAGC
>QHUF01000283.1 GCA_003221075.1 Gemmatimonadota bacterium | reverse complement strand
CCCGGACCAGCTGCGCGACACCACGATGGATCCCGCCAAGCGCACGCTGCTCAAGGTGACGATGGAAGACGCGCTCGAGGCGTCGCAGCTGTTCGAGACACTGATGGGCGACGAAGTCGAGCCGCGCCGCAAGTTTATCGAAGAAAATGCGAAGTTCGTGAAGAACCTCGATGTCTGATGGCCGTCATCGCCGTCATCGTGGTTCTGCTGATCGTTTTTGCGTGGTTTCTCTGGCCCAGTAACGACGCGCGTCCGGCGCGGCGCGAGCGTCCTGAGATCGATGAGGCAGAGCTGGCGGCCGCCGAGCGGGACGTGCAGGAGGCGGCCGACGAAGAGAGCGTCCGCGACTGGGGGCCCGGCAGCGGCCAGAAACCGCCCCCCTAGGCAAGCTCCTCGACGCCCGCGCGCGTCACGCGGTGCGACACCAGCCGTAACGGTTTCTGCGTCAGCTTGTCGCCGACCACGATGGCCTGCCCCAGTGCGTCGAAGCCGGTGCGGATCCCATCGGGATCCTTGGCGAATACCGACGCGATCGGCTCACCCTCCAGGACTCTATCACCGGGCTTCACCGTGATGACGAATCCGACCGTCGGGTCGATGATGTCGTCGACCGTGCGGCGGCCGCCCCCGAGCGCGATGATGGCGCGGCCGATGGTGCGCGGCTCGACGCGCTGCACGACTCCCGTGCGCGGGGCGCCGTAGACCTCGACCGCGAGCGCCTGCGGTAACACCGAGGGGTCCTCGAGGGTCTTGGGGTTGCCCCCCTGCGCCTCGATGATCTGCTCGAACTTCTCGGCCGCGAGCCCCGATTCGATCGCGGTCTCCAGTTTCTTACGCGCCTTCTTGGTGTTCTTCTCGATGCCGCCCTGCAACAGCATCTCTACACCGAGGGCGTAGGTCACTTCCAGGAGATCGGGCGGCCCTTCGCCCCGCAGGGCGAGAATCGCCTCCTCGGTCTCGAGCACGTTGCCGCAGGCGCGGCCCAGCGGCCGGTCCATCGCCGTGATGAGTGCGACCGTGGGGCAGCCGCGATCCTCGCCCAGCGCGATCATCGTTTTCGCCAGCTCGAGGCCGCGCTCGACTTCGGGCAAGAACGCGCCGCTGCCGTTCTTCACGTCGAGCACGAGGCCGTTCAACCCTTCGGCGAGCTTCTTCGACATGATGCTCGCGGAGATCAGAGGAATCGATTCGACCGTAGCGGTGACATCGCGCAGGGCGTACAGCTTGCGGTCGGCGGGCGCGATCTCGGCGGTCTGGCCGATGAGCGCGCAGCCGATCTTCTGCACCTGCGCCTTCGCTTCGGCGAGCGACAGGTTGGTGCGGAATCCCGGGATCGCTTCGAGCTTGTCGAGCGTCCCGCCGGTGTGTCCGAGACCGCGTCCAGACATCATCGGGACGGCGAGCCCGCACGCCGCGACCAGCGGGCCCAGCACGAGCGAGACCTTGTCGCCCACGCCGCCCGTCGAGTGCTTGTCGATGCGCGGCGTCGCCCAGCCGTCGAACGACAGCCGATCGCCCGATGCGAGCATCGCGTCGGTGAGTGCGGCGAGCTCCTGGCGCTCGAGGCCGCGCATGAACACCGCCATCAGCAGCGCCGCAATTTGATAGTCAGGAATGCGCCCGGCCGTGTATTCGGCGACGAGCGCGGACCACTCTTCCGGACTGAGCTGCCCGCCGTCGCGCTTGCGCTCGATCAAGGGGGGGACGATCATTCTCGCATGCTCTCCATCGTTCTCGCGCTCGTTGTTCAAAACCCGATCCATCACATCGCCCTGGGCGACAGTGCCGGCCTGATGCATCCCGACGTGCAGCTCCGCCACTACCAGGCGGCCCTCGCCGCCGACTCGCTGAGCTATGAGGCGAACTGGAAGGCGGCGCGGGCCATCGCCGACGTCGCCAAACAAATACAGGGCAATGCCGATTCTCTCAAGCGGCGTCGAGATAGCCTATACGCCGTGGGCCGGGTTTACGCCGAGCGCGCGATTCGCGCCGACTCGACCAAGGCGGACGGACATTACGTCCTGGCGATGGTCCTCGGGCGGCTGTCACGCACAAAAGGGAGCAAGGAGCGCGTCCGCTACGCCAAGATCATCTACGACGAAGCGACCCGCGCCGTGCAGATCGACTCCACCCACGACAATGCGCATCACGTCCTCGGCGCCTGGAACGCCGAGGTGAAGCGGCTCTCCGGCTTCCAGCGCTTCTTCGCCAAGGCGCTGTACGGCGGCGGCTTCATGGACAAGGCCAACTGGGACGACGCGGTCCGGCATCTGCAGACGGCGGTCCGGCTTAGGCCCGATCACATCTACCACCGCCTCGAGCTGGCCGAGGTCTACGTCGATCTGGGCAAGTATTCGCTGGCGCGGGTGCAGCTGCAGGCGATCGCGGCGCTGCCGCCCGTGGACGTGCTCGATCCGCAGTACAAGGAAGACGCAGCGGCGCTCTTCAAAGACATCGAGAAGGAAAAAGACGAAACGTAGGGGCGCAGCATGCTGCGCCCCTACCGACCTGACATCACGCGTTCAATGGCATCGGTCGTGCGCGGCGCTCCCGCCGACAGCCATTCCCCGCCCTTGGCGGTCACCAGTACGTCGTCCTCGATTCGCACGCCCAGCTTTTCCCCCTGGATGTAGATCCCCGGCTCGAGGGTGACCACCATCCCCGGCTCGAGTGGCCGGCTTATTCCGACGTCGTGTACATCCATCCCGATGGGGTGACCGAGCCCGTGATTGAAGAACTCGCGGTCATCGCAGGTGCGCTCGCCGCAGAGATTCCCGGAGTGGTCGCGCATGTATTTCCGCGCGACGCCGTCCAGCTCGCGCATCGTGATCCCCGGCCGCAGGGCATCAAAGGCCGCCTGTTGCGCCCCGAGCACCAGATCGTAAATCGCTTTCTGGCGCGGCGTGAACCTGCCGTTGATCGGGAAGGTCCGCGTGACGTCGGCGGTGTACTGGCCCCATTCGGCCGCGGCGTCGATGACGACGAGGTCGCCGTTCTCGGTCTTCCTGCGGTTGACGTCGTAATGGAGCGTGGTGGTGTTCGGCCCGCTGCCGACGATCGACGGGTAGCCCAGGCGGTCTGCGCCGTTGCGGCGGAAACCGTCTTCGAGCGCCGCTTCCAGCTCGTACTCGTACATCCCCGGCCGGGCGGCCCGCATCGCCGCGACGTGCCCCGCGACGCTGATGTCCACGGCGCGCCGCAGGCGCATGATTTCGTCCGCATCCTTCACAGCCCGCATGGAGTCGACGATTGGCGTCAGGTTGTTGGCCCAAGCATCCGACTGCCGTGGTCGCGGGCTGTAAACAGGTTGGAGAGCCGCGCGGACGCGAGCCTCGAGCGAATCGAGCGGCAGAACTTTGGTGATGCCCGACAGCCGCACCGCCACACTGTCAGGACCGAGCCGCAACCCGGTCCAGCGTTCCTGCGACGGCGTCCGGGGCGGCAAGAAGAGGATCGTCTCGAACGAATCCGGACCGCGGGCGGTCATCAGGAGCACCGCGTCCTGCGTCTCGAGCTCGGTGAAGTAGTAGAACGTGTTGTCCTGCCGGAAATCGTTGTCCTGCACGTAGTCTTGTTCGATGTTCCGCTCGTGTCCCGCGGGGATCAGCACGCTGCCCGAGCCAATCCGCTTGAGCAGGGCGCGCCGGCGCGCGGCGACCGCGGCAGTGTCCACGGGGCGTCCCATGCCCGGCAGCTCGGGGACGACGTTATAGGCCCCAATGGGCGACGCGGGACCGGCGGTCTGCGCGGTGAGTACGAAGGGAACAGCAAGCGTGACGAGAGCGAGTGATGTGAGTGTGCCCATGAGGCGTAATCTACACGCGCTTGACGGACTCTGAGTTCCTGAGCGAAACTATGGCACTCATGACGATCAACTCGGCCCTGACACACGCGGAAGCAGAACGGCTCGCCGCGCGGATCGCCGACTTGGAGCATGAGCGCAAGCACCTGCTCGCCGTCATCGAGATCCTGAAGGAAGCCTCCAGTTCCTTACACTTTATCGACATTCTGCAGTCGATCGCCCGCAAGTTGGGTGAGTCGTTCGGGCTGGATCGCTGCTCCATCTTCCTCGGCGAAAAGGGCGGCAAGCAGGTACGCCTCGTGGCGTCGTACGAAGACCCCACGATCCGTAACTACGTCGTCGATCTCGACCGCTACCCCGAGCTCAAGCGCGCCATGCAGAGCGGCGAGACGGTCTTCATCCCCGACGCCGCGAACGATCCCTCACTGCGGCACGTGAAGAGTGAGCTGATCAATCGCCGGGTGAAGGCGATCACGGTCGTGCCGATCACGTGGCGGACGGTCGCGATCGGGGCGATTTTCCTGCGCACCTACCGCGACGGACCCACCTTCTCCGACGCGGATGTGCGGTTCGTGCAGGTCGTCGCCGCCCTCACCGCCCAAAGCCTGCGCAACGCCCATCGCTACGAGCGGCTCGAGCAGCGGACGCACGAGACGGGTGACCTTCTGCGGCACATGGAGCTGGAGCGCGTCGCGCTGCTTTCCTTCTTCCGCCGCCTCATCGACGCGTTCGGCGGGCGCGAGGGTGCGTGGGGTGAAGGCCTCCTCCCCAAGGCCAGCGCCGACGAGCTCGACCGTCTGGTCAGCGTCGCCATGGCGGTCATCCAGGAAGAAGCAAAGGGGCGGTGAAGCCGGCGGCACGCGCCGCGGAGCTGCGGCGGATTCTGGAACGGGCGAATCACGCGTACTATCTCCTCGACAAGCCGGAGATGTCGGACGCCGAGTACGACCGGCTGTTCCGCGAGCTCCAGGCGCTCGAAGTAAAGCACCCCGACCTCCGTACTCCCGACTCCCCGACCCTGCGCGTCGGCGGCGAGCCGGCGTCCGGATTCCGCAAGCACCGCCACCTCGTGCCGATGCTGTCGCTCGCCAATGCGTTCACCGAGGCCGAGCTGCGGGAATGGGAGGAGCGCAACGCCCGGCTGGTGCCGGAGGTCAAGGCAGCGGGTTATACGCTCGAGGTGAAAATCGACGGTGCCGCCGTGAGCCTCACCTACGAAGACGGCGTCCTCGTCACCGGCGTCACGCGCGGCAACGGGGTCGAAGGCGAGGACGTCACGGCAAATCTGCGCACGGTCCTCGATCTGCCGCTCCGCCTGCGCGGCAAAGGGTGGCCCAAGAAGATGGAAGTGCGCGGCGAGGTCTACTTACCGAAGAGCCAGTTCGCGGAAACGAATAAACAGCGCGAGAAAGCGGGCGAGCCGCCCTACGCTAATCCGCGCAACGCCGCGGCCGGCGCGCTGCGCCAGCTCGATCCCAAAAAGACCCGCGCCCGTGGTCTGCGCGTTTTCACCTTCCAGGTCGAAGCGCCCGGACAGAAGCTCGGCGTCGATTCACAGCACGAGCTGCTGGAGGCGCTGCTGGAGTGGGGCCTGCCGGTCGAGCCTCACCATGCGCGGGTCGACGATCTCGAGGCCGCTCACAAAGCGATCGCCAAGCTCGAGGCGCTGTTGCCGACGCTCAACTACGGAGCCGACGGCGTCGCCGTCAAAGTCGACAATCGCGCGCTCTACGCCGAGCTGGGCACGATCGGCAACCGCGAACCCCGCTGGGCGGTGGCGCGCAAGTTCGCGCCGGAAGTGCAGATGACGAAGCTGCTCGAGATCCGGATCAACGTAGGTCGCACCGGCGCGCTCAATCCGTATGCCGTGCTCGAGCCGGTGGAGATCGGCGGCGTCACTGTCTCGAACGCCACGTTGCACAACGCCGACCTGATCGCCGCGAAAGACATTCGCGAGGGCGACTTGGTCGAGGTGACGCGCGCGGGTGAGGTCATCCCGCAGATCCTAGGTCCGGTGAAAGACCGGCGTACCGGGTCAGAGAAGCCGTACAAGATGCCGGAGCGCTGCCCCAGCTGCGGCTCGCAGGTCGAACACCCGCACGACGAGGTGATGACCTACTGTCCCAACATCTCCTGCCCGTCGCGCATCCTCGAATCGATCGTCCACTTCGCGAGCCGCAGCGCCATGGACATTCGCGGGCTCGGCTACGAGCGGGTGCGGGCACTCCTGGATGCGAAGTTGATCGCGAACGTCGCCGACCTGTACAAGCTGACGCCGCCGCAGCTGCTCACCCTCGAAGGCTTCGCCGAGAAGTCCGCACAGCAGCTCGTCGACAGTATTGCCGCCTCGAAAAGCCAGCCGCTCTCGGCACTGCTCTTTGCGCTCGGTATCCGCCATGTCGGCCAGCAAGGCGCGAAGCTCCTGGCGCGGCATTTCGGCACCATCGGAGCGCTGGCGGAGGCTTCCGGCGACGAGGTCGGCGAGGTCCGCGGGATCGGACCCGCCATCGGCGAGGCCGTGGTGGGGTTTTTCAAGTACCCACGCAACAAGGAGCTGCTCAAGAGCCTGGCGAAGTCCGGTCTGACATTGAAGGAAACGGCGACGGCCACCGGGCCGCGGCCGCTCGCAGACCAGACGTTCGTGGTCACCGGCACCCTCCCCACCCTCTCGCGCCAGCAGGCCCGCGACCTGATCGAGGGCGCGGGAGGGCATGTCTCGGACAGCCTGTCGAAGAAGACGACCGCGTTGGTCGTCGGAGCCGACCCGGGCTCCAAGCTGGAAAAGGCGAAGTCGCTCGGCGTCGAGCAAATCGACGAAGCCGAACTCTTGCGCCGCGCGAACCGCAAACCCTAAGTTGCCTTCCCATATGACGGCTCCGAGTATCGTTCGCCAACTGCATGCGAGCCTCGCCTCGCATGCTCCCGATCAGCTCATCACCGTCCTGCAGGAAGCCGGCTACGCCGCCGGCGAAGGCCTCTTCAAGGCCTTTACCGCAGTGAATAGCCCGACGGACCTCGATGCCGACATGCTTGCCGACGCGCTCTCCGAATTCTTCACGAGCGGCGGCTGGGGCACGGTGGCGCTGACTCCGGTGGGGACGGGGGCCCTGGCGCTCGACTCCAGCGATTGGGCCGAGGCCGAGCCCGGGACGGCGCAGTCACCGATGTGCTTCTTCTCGGCGGGGATGCTGGCCGACTTCCTGGGACGACTGTCGGACGAGACGGTGGCGGTGATGGAAGTCGAATGCCGCAGCCGCGGCGACGAGCGCTGCCGCTTCCTGTCGGCGACGCCTGGTGTTCTGGAGCGGGTTTACAATGAAATGACCGCTGGACGAACGTACGCCGACGCGTTAGGTGCGTAGTAGGGGCGCAGCATGCTGCGCCCCTACCTCCGTGCTACACTAACTCCTTCTAACAGCAGTGACGGCGACCACCGCGCACCGAGCCACCTCCCGTCGCTCCCGAATCCCCCAATCTTCTTGAGCAGATCGTAGGCGTTCCCCGCGACCGCGGCGTCTTTCACGCGACCCGTGATCTCCCCGCGCTGCACGCGATAGGCGAGCCCGACTGGGTGGCTGAACGCGCCGCTGATCACATTGCCCTGCCCCACCCCGATCAGGTCGTCGACGATCAGGCCATCGTCGATGTTTGCGATTAAACCGCCGCCTAAACCGTCGGGTTGTAGGGGCGCAGCATGCTGCGCCCCTACACCTGCACGAACACCGTCGCCCCGAAACAGCACGTTCGTATACCGGATCTGCGGTTTGCCAAACACGCCGCGCCGGCCGTTGCCCGTGCTCTGCGTCTTGGCGCGCGCGGCGGTTTCGAGATCGTAGACGAATTGCCCCACAACGCCTCGCTCGACGAGTCCGTTGCAGCGCGATGGAACGCATTCGTCGTCGACCGGGCGTGACAACGGCCGGCCCGGTGTCAACGGATCGTCGATAATGGAAAGGCGCGCATCGAACAGCGCCTCCCCGACCTTGCCCGCCAACGGCGAGCTGCCCTGGAGCACGGTTTTCCCGGAGAGCGCCTGCTCGAGCGGCAGCACCACGGCGGCCAGCCCCGCCGGCGTGAACACGACGGGCAGGGCGCCGTCCGGCGGGGTAACGATCTTCAGCGCCGCGCTGAGCCGCGTGTCGACAGACCGCACGAGCGCCTCGAGATCGGTGTCGCTTGGCATATCGGCCCCGACGTACTGATCGTAGACCATCAGCACGTCGTCGCCCGCAATACGCGTGATGTCCGCCGTCACCGCGATGCCCGTGGTGCGGTACTCGCCGCGCGCGCCCGCGGTGTTGCCGACCGCGGTGTCCGCGACCTCCCGCTGCACAGCGACGTTGACCTGGCAATCCGGACGCGCCAACCGTTCGACGAGCAGCCGGCCCATCCGGATCAGTTCACTGAGCGAGGCGTTGGCGGTGCGGTCGAAGAAGGTGGGAATCGGGGTTAGGGACTGGGGGCTCGGGTTTGGAAACGCAAGCTCTACCACCTCTCCGAGTTCCGCGGACGCGCCGGCGCGAGCGACCAGCTCCTTCGGATCCGGTTTCGCCGCGGTGGTCCCCGCCACGCCCATGCGGCCGTGCGCGACCACGCGCAGGTTGAGTCCGGCCTCCTCGGTGATGCCGGCCGCTTTGAGTCTTCCCGATTCGAACGAAACCGCGGTCTGCTCTTCGCGGCGCCAGAGCGCGTCGGCGCCGTCGACCTTGCCGCGAGCGGCGTCGAGCAGGCGATCGATCACACGTCCCCGCCGATCAGCGCTTCCTCGATGCGCACGTGCGGCGCGCCCTCGGTGACCGGCAGCGGGAATTGGCCGCCCTTGCCGCAGCCTCCGCCCATTTGATTCCAGGTGAAATCGCCGGCGATGTGATCGATGCGGTCCAGCGTCTGGAACAGATTGCCCGCCAGCACCACGTCCTTCACCAGCTCGGCGACCTTCCCGTCGCGAATCATGTGGCCCCAACCGGCCGTGAAGGAAAAGTTCTCGAGCATCGTCTGCCCGCCGAACGCCCCGCAGGCGTAGACGCCGAGCTTGATGTCGCTGATGAGATCGTTGAACCCGACGCCCTCTTTCCCGGGTGCGATGTACGTGTTCGTCATTCGAACGATCGGTGGGTGCCGGAACGAGATGGCGCGGGCGTTGCCCGTAGGCCGCTCGCCGAGCTTCGCGGCCGTCTCGCGCGAGTGCAGGCGGCCGACGAGGATCCCCTCCTTGATGAGGGGCGTGTCCTGCGTGGGCGTGCCTTCGTCGTCGTACGGCAGCGTCCCGCGCAGGCCCGCCGCGGCGCCGTTGTCGCCGACGTTCAAGACCTGCTTTCCGAACCGCCGCCCCAGCGTCATCATCTCGCGCGCCTGGGGGTTCTCATACACGAAGTCGGCTTCGGAGAGATGGCCGAACGCTTCATGGATGAAGACGCCGGCGAGCTCGTTGTCCAGAATGACGGGATACGCGCCGCCGCGCACCCGCGGCGCGTCGAGGAGGTCGACCGCGCGCTGGGCGACGACGCGGAACTGATTCTCGAAGTTCTGCACGCTGTCCCACCCTTTGCGCAGCCCGATCGACTCGAGTCCCTTTTCGATGTTGCCGTTGCGCCGCCCGATCGCGGTGCCCGACACGACGACTTCGGGGCGCAGCTGGTACAGGGACGTCCCCTCGGAATTCACGTACCAGACTTCCGAGACCTCATCGCGGTAGCTCGACTGCGTATCGACGATCACGTCCGACACGGCGAGCATCGCGGTGTTGTAGCGGTCGAGCAGCTTCTTCTTCTCCGCGAGCGCGACGCCGCGAACGTCGCCGTCGAGCTCGAGGATGGCGTCGCCGGAGTGCGGCGCTGACTCCGCCAGGCGGATCGGATCATCCAGGCGAACGGCGCGCGACAGCTCGTTGGCCCGCGCGACCATGGCGGGCAATTCGTCGAGCGACGTGAACGACGCGATCCCCCACCCGTAGCCCTCGTTGAGCACGCGGACGAATCCGCCCTGGTCCTCGCTGACCGTCGCCGTCTCGAGGCGGCGGCCCCGGAACGCGACCGCGGAGCTCCAGGTGCGTTCGACGCGGATTTCGGTGTAACCGGCGCGGGACTGTTTGACTGCGGCGGCGAGACGGTCTTTCAACGTTCGGGGTTCTCTTTCAGTTTGGCGCGGTAATCGGGGCGTACGACGATTTCGCCGTTGACGATGACCTCGAGGTCCCACGGCAGGATGATGAAGTTCTCGTTTTCAAGCGCGTAGAAATCGGGCTTGTAGGTGCCGGTCTTGAATGACACCGCCGTCTTCACCGCGGCCGGCTTGAGATCGCGCACGGCGCCCAGGGCCAGCTTCATCGTGTTGCCCGACTCGCACGTCTCGTCCACCAGCAGCACGCGCTTGCCCGTCACCAGGCGCGGCGGGCCCGCAATCACGGATCCTTCGGGCGTAATGGCGATCGAGGCGAAGTCGCGCTGCAGAATGCTCGCGACGACCGCCCCCGGAATCACGCCGGCTTTCGCGATCCCGATCACGACCTCCGGGTCGTACTCACGGAAGACCTTCAGGGCCAGCACCCGGCACAGCTCGCCGAAGAACGGCCAGTCCACCTCGAGGACGCCACGCGGCGTCTTGCGGCCGGCGCCGGTACCGAAGCTCGGTTTGGGCGGAACGGAGGGCATCGTGCGGGAAGCTACATTGCCAACGTCGGAGGCCGCAAGCTATTTTCGCCCCATGGGTTTCTGGCGCCGCTTGCTCGGGGGAGGCTCGTCGACCGACGACGTCAAACCGCAACGTCTCGACTATCTCAATGAGGCGTTAGCCCTCGAGCGTCAGGGGGATTATGATGCGGCCCTGACGTCGTACCGGTTGGCGCTCCGCGATCACCCCGCCGACGCGCGCATTCTGCAAAACATGGCGATCGCGTTTACCAAAACGCGCCGCTTCGATGAAGCGATTCGCCACTACCGGCGCGCGCTGGAGCTCGACAGCTCACTTGCCGGCGCGCACTACGGATTGGCGTTTCTGCTGCTGCAACGCGGCGATCCCGACGGCGCCGCGCAGCACCTGACCACGTTCCTCGCCCATCCGCCCCGTGGACCCGACGCGCAGAAATGGATCGAGCACGCGACACAGGCGCTGCACGACCTTGGCGCCCCCCCTTCGTCCGGAGGGATCACGTCGCGCGCGCCTGAAGAGAGGACTGGCAGCCACTGATTCGGAGATTCGCGCTGCTCGCGCTCGCGGCAGCGCTCGCTTGCAAAATCAACACCGATCCGAACCAAGCCGTGGCGATCGAAATCGTATTGCCCGACAGCGCCCGGGTCGAGGTCACCGACATGTTCCGGCCGCGCGGCCGCGCGCTCAACGGCCTGGGCGATTCGGTTCAGGCGCAACTCTACTGGAGCTCGTTCGACACGACCCTCACCGTGCTGGATAGCGCGACCGGCGTCTCGCTCGCGAACGCGGTCGGCACGGCACGCCTGCAGGCGCGCACGGGCCGCCTGTTCTCGAATCCCGAGGTCGTGAATATTCTCGCGCGGCTCGACTCGATCCGGGCTGTAGAAACGCGGGACACGGTGTTCGTGACCCCGGTCCCCCCGGATACGGCCGCCGATTCCCTCTCCGATTCGCTCCGCGTGCAGGCATACGCACTCGGGGGGATACCCGGTGGGCGGCGAGTCGTCTACGCGTTCGCCATCTTTCCGGACACGGGCGCGGTGGTCACATTAGTGCCCAATGACACGGTCTTCACGAGCTCTGCCACCGGCATTGCCGCCGTGCGCGTCCGACTGCTGCCTGGCCCAATTCCCGACTCCGTGGTCGTGACCGCCACCATGCGCCACGTGAACGGCACAGTCGTTCCGGGCAGTCCCCAGACTTTCGTCGTGGAGTTCCGCCGATGAACCGAGGCACGCTCAACCAGCTGTTCTTCACCACGGTGGACCGGCACGCCGGCCTGCCCGCGGCGTTCCGATCGAAGGTGGGCGGCGTCTGGGTCGCCATTACCCATCGCCAAACGCTCGAGCGCGTACAGGCGATCTCCCTCGGCCTTCGGGAGCTGGGCATCAAACCGGGCGACAAGGTCGCGATCGTCTCGGAGAATCGCCCGGAATGGGCGCTGGGCGATTACGCCTGCCTGACGGCGCGCGCCACGGACGTCCCCATCTACCCGACCCTCACCCCGAAGCAGACCGAATACATCCTGCGCGACTCGGAAGCGGTCGCGACGTTCGTCTCGACCGCCGCGCAGTTGGATAAAATCCTCGAGGTCAAAGGCAACCTGCCGGGGCTCAAGCACGTCATCGTGTTCGACAGCCCCGCGGCGGCGGCGGCGGCGCAGCGCCGCGGCGAAGGCATCGTTTCCCTGGAGGCCATGGAGGCGAAGGGCCGGGCCGCCGCGTCGAAGCATCCCAAATGGAGAAACGAAGCGCTGGAGGCGCAGCCCGATGACCTGGCGACGCTCATCTATACATCGGGAACGACCGGCGATCCCAAAGGCGTCATGCTGTCGCATCACAACATCTGGTCCAACGTGCAGGCCGTGCTGCAGATGATTCCGATCGGTACCGGCGACGAGTGCCTGTCGATGCTGCCGCTGTCGCACAGCTACGAGCGGATGGTGGATTACACGCTCTTCCAGGCGGGCGTGATCATCAATTACGCCGAATCGTTCGACACCGTCGCCGCAAACCTGGGGGAAGTGAAACCAACGGTGGTGTTGTCGGTGCCGCGGCTGTACGAAAAGGTGTACGCCCGCGTGCTCGAGAACGCGCTGTCGGGCAGCGCCATCAAGCGTACGATCTTTTTCTGGGCAAAGCGCGCCGGCGAGAGGTGGGCAACCCTGGTCCTGGCGGGGCTGCCGATTCCCGGCGGGCTCAAGATCAAGAAGACGCTTGCCGACCGGCTGGTCTTCAGCAAGCTGAAGGCGCGCACGGGCGGCCGGATTCGGTTCTTTGTCTCCGGTGCCGCGCCGCTGTCGGCGGACATCGCCAAGTTCTTCTATAGCGCCGGACTGCCGGTCATCGAGGGATATGGCCTCACGGAGTCCTCGCCCGTGCTGACGCTCAATCCGCTCCACCGCATCAAGCTCGGCACGGTCGGCCGTGCAATTCCCGGCGTCGAGCTCAAGATCGCGCAGGACGGCGAGATCCTGGCGCGCGGCCCGAACATCATGAAGGGCTACTACAAACTGACCGAGGCGACTGCCGAGACTGTGGATTCGGAGGGCTGGCTCCACACGGGCGACATCGGCGAGCTCGACTCGGACGGCTATCTGAAAATCACCGACCGCAAGAAGGAGCTGCTCAAGACCGCGGGCGGCAAGTACATCGCGCCGCAGCCGATCGAGATGGCGGTCAAGCGCAACAAGTTCGTCGCCAACGCCATGCTGTACGGCGATCGCCGCAAGTTCCCCATCATTCTCATCGTGCCGAACTTCGACACCCTCGAGCGCTGGGCGCAGGAGCGGAGTCTGACGTACGCGTCGCGCGCCGAGCTGCTCAAGCTGCCCGACGTGCAAGCGAAGGTGGAACGCGAAGTGATGGACATGCTGCGCGAGCTCGCCAAGTTCGAGGCACCCAAGAAGGTCGTGCTGCTGCCCGAGGACTTCACCATCGAGTCGGGCGAGCTGACGCCGACGCTCAAGGTGAAACGTCGCGTGGTCGAGAAGCGATACAAGGATCGGATCGACGCGGCCTACGGGTCGGACGCGATTGCGGCGTCGATCGAGTCAACGGGGTAGGGGCGCAGCATGCTGCGCCCCTACAGCACTGCTCACCGTTTCTCTCCCACCCACAGCCCGTGTTCCGCCGCCAGCTTGACGAGCCCGATCGGAAGTTCGGGCTCTTCGTTTTCGACGACGAAGCGGCGGCCGCGCAGCAGCACGCGATGCGCTTCGACGAGCCAGGCCGAGGTCGCCAGATCCGCGCCGACGACGACGCCGCGCGCGACCGAGGTGCGGAGCGGCACTTTGTCGGTGGCGTAGACGAGCGACAAGGTGCTCTGCTCCTCCATGTCGGGTGGCGGATTGATGCCGACGAAATGAATCCCGTCCATGAAGCTGCTGAGCCGGGGCGCCTGGCGCACCGCGGCGCCGACCAGTACGACGTACCCGCCTGGTCCTGAGAGCTCGAGGAGCGCCTGCAGCTTTGCGGCATCGGCAGATGGCAACGGTGATGGCGGCGCGTACGCGGGGCGCGGGCCGGACGACTCTTTCAACAGCCGCTCCTGGCTGCGGCGGAAGTTCACGATACCCCGCACGATCGGATACTCCTTGTGGCACACCGGGCAGCCCATGAGGCCCGAGCGCACCATGCGGTCTTTCACTTCGCCCGTGGAGAGGACCAGCATCTCCTCTCGATGTGGTTCGGGGCACCGCAGCATCTCCGTCAGCTCGATGTGCACCGCCGCTCACCCTCTCGGCGAGTAAAGGGTCGGGAGCAGCCGGATCTCCGTGACCGCGACATGCGCCGGCTGCGTGACCGCGTACACCACTGCCGCCGCGATGTCCTCGGCGCGCATCATGTCCTTGCGCTTGGTGAAACCCGGCTTGGAATCGGGATCGACGGCGTCCCAGATGTCGGTGTCCACCGGTCCCGGCGACACCAGCGTCGTACGCACCCCGCTTCGCGCCGTCTCGGCGCGGATCACCTCGTGCATGCCCCGCAGGCCGAATTTGCTGGCCGCGTACGCCGTGGAGCCGGGAAACCCGATGTAATCTGAGATCGAGCCGACGGTGACGAGATGGCCGCTGCCGCGCGACACCATGCCGGGCACCAGCGCGTGCGCGATTAAGAACGGCGCCGTCAGGTTGGTTGCCAGCGTGAGCGCGAAGTCGTCATACGTGGTCTCGGCGAGCTGCTTGATGAGGAAGATTCCGGCGTTGTTGACCACGATGTCCGGCAGGCCGAGCTCGCGGACGATCCCCTCGACGAAGGATTTCACGGCGACCGGCTTGGTGACGTCGCAGGGGATGTCAGTCATCCGCTCGCTCGACCGACTGCGCAGGCTCCGCGCCACACGCACGACGTGCATGCCGGTCGCATGCAGCGCTTCCGCGACCGCGAGGCCGATGCCCCGCGATGCGCCCGTCACGAGCGCGAGCTTCAAGGCAATCCGGCCCCTCCGTGCACCAGCCGCAGGAATTCATCGCGCGTCTTGGCGTCGTCCCGGAAAGCGCCGCGCAGCGCGCTCGTCACCGTCTTGGAATTCTGCTTCTCCACGCCGCGCATCATCATGCAGAGGTGATACGCTTCGATCACGACACCCACGCCGAGCGGGTCGAGGACCCGGCACAGCGCTTCGGCGACCTGATCAGTGAGCCGCTCCTGTACCTGCAGGCGGCGTGCGAACACCTCGACCACCCGCGGGATCTTCGACAACCCGACGATCTTGCCGCTGGGCAGGTAGGCGACGTGGGCTCTGCCGAAAAACGGGAGCATGTGGTGCTCACACATCGAGTAGATCTCGATATCGCGCACGCAGATCATGCTTTCGTGCTTCTCATGAAAGACCGCGTCTCCGACGACCTCCTCGACGTCCATGCCGTAGCCGCGCGTCAGCCACTTGAGCGAGGCCTCCACCCGCGCGGGCGTCTGCCGGAGTCCCTCGCGCTTGGGATCCTCCCCGAGCTGCTCGAGCATCTCGTGGACGATGGTCTGGAAGGGAATGCGCACCGCAGTCGGCTCCGTATGGGACTCGTGGAAGCTGTGCAGGCTCGCGGACTTTATTTGATCTCTCGCCATACTCACGTTCCTTCGTAGTCGACGTAGATGCGCTCGGTCTCCCACAGGCGGATGCGCTTCAACCGGGCGGGGGCGACGGCGGGCGCGAGCACGCGCCAGCACACGACCGCGATGTTCTCCACGGTAGGGTTCAGCTCACGAAACCAGGCCACGTCGAGATTGAGGTTCTTGTGGTCCATGTGCCGCACCAGGCACTCGGTCACGATCTCCTTGAGGCGCCCGATGTCGAGCACGTACCCGGTCTCGGCGTCGATCTCGCCTTCGACCGACACGTCCAGATTGTAATTGTGGCCGTGAAAATTGGGGCTGTTGCAGATGCCAAACACACGCTCATTTTCCGCTTCACTCCAGCGCGGATTCGCGAGACGATGCGCGGCATTGAAATGGACCCGTCGTGTCACTACGCATCTCGGCATACCTAAAGCTACTCGGCCAGGCGACGCAGGCGGGAGGCACGGCGCTCGCGGCACTGTGGACCTTCCCGAGCATGCTGCTGTCGGCGTTCCTCGTCGCCTGGGGCGCGGAAGCCGCGCAGTTTCTCATTTCGCAAGGCCTCGCGCTGGCGATCCTCGCGTGGCTGCAGACGCTGCCCGAGTTTGCCGTCGAGGCGGTGATCGCCTGGGAAGCGGGACGGAATCCCGAGCGCGCACATCTCGCCATCGCGAATCTGACCGGCGCGATCCGGCTCCTGCTCGGCCTGGGCTGGCCGATGATTTACTTCGTCTTCGTGTTTTTCGGACGGCGCCAGGGCGACCCGCCCGTGCCACCGATCAAGCTCCAGCCGGAGCACGCCGTCGAGGTGATCGGCCTGGTTCCGCCGCTGCTCTACTTTGGCGTGATCGTCTGGAAGCAGTCGATCAGCTGGATCGACGCGTTGGTCCTGTTGCTACTCTACGTCGGCTATCTGGTGGTCTTGTTACGGAATCCGCCCCACAACGTCGACGAGCTCGCCGACGCCCCGCGTGCCTCGCAATGGGCCTACCGGCAGCGCGGCTGGCGCCGCCACGCGGCCATCGGTGCGCTGTTCGGCGGGGGCGGCCTCCTCTTGTACGTCACGGCGCATCCGTTCCTCGAATCGATGCTCGCGCTGGCGGCCACGCTGGGCATCAGCCAGTTCGTCCTCGTGCAATGGGTCGCCCCGTTCCTCTCGGAGTTTCCCGAAAAGGTCTCGGCGTTCCTGTGGGCGCGGCGCGTGACGCATGCGCCGATGGCGCTGATGAACATGGTCTCGAGCAACATCAATCAGTGGACCGTGCTCGCCGCGATGATCCCGCTGGTCTACGGGTATTCGCACTACCACCACACGGGCACCTGGGCCGACTTCCATTTCGACACTGGTCAGCGCCTGGAGATCATCCTCACGCTGCTGCAAACGGGATTGGGCCTCGTGCTGCTCGCGAACATGGAGTTCGATTGGTTCGACGCCACGGCGCTGTTCGTCCTCTGGGTGGTGCAGTTCCTGTCGCCCCATCTCCGCGAAGAGGTGTCGGTCGCGTACGCGCTGTGGATCGTGATCTTGTTGGTGAGGTTCGCGATCAAAGGGCAGCCGCTGCTCGCGTGGAAGTACTTCTGGCAGACGCTTACACAAAAACGATCGGCCGGGACCACATAACATGGACCGGCCGATCGATTGCTACAGGAAACGGAGAGGGTTATTGAAGCCCGAAAGTAATGATGGGTCCCTCACCACGAATTCTGTCTTCCCCACGGTGGGGGCATGACATGGGCCGCAGTATCCGGGTCCGCAATCGAGCTTGTTGGCTCAATAGTTTGATCTCCCCGTCCCTGGGTACTAGAATAGGCTTCGGACCCTAAAGGTCAATCGCCCTGAATCTCACACTGCTCGCCGCTGTCGTGATGCTGATCACGTGGTTCTTGCTGCTGTTCGTGGCGCAAGTGCCGAGCGGCACGATTCACCTGTTGTATGCGGGCGCGATCATCCTGATCGCCCGCCGCATCTTGATGGGCGCGCCGCGCTTCGTATCGTGACGCTCGCCGCGCGCCCCTGGGACCCCCAGCTCGGGCCGCTGCAGGTGGCCACGCTGCGTCGCGCGCTCGAGCGCGAAGGCATGGTCACCGCGTGGTGGTCGGATCTCCCGGGCGCGCGGATGACCGAGCACGCGCACGCGTTTCCCGAAACGCGCTGGGTCGTCGAGGGTTTTCTGCGGGTCACGGCCGGCGCGGAGGCGGTCGACCTCGGGCCTGGAGACCGGCTCGACCTGCCGCCGAACCTGCCGCATACGATCGAAGTGCTCGGATTAGCGCAGGTCATCTACGTGTCGGGAATGCCGGGCGGAGCCTAGCAGGCGGTGGAGGCGCCCCGGTCTGCGCCTCTCGAAGCCGATGCGCACGAAAGAACGCCCACATCAGGCTCGATGCGTCGATACTGTTGCTGGTGCGCCCGACGAACCATTCCGGCAGCGGTTGGCCACCGGGCCAGGTGTGGCCTCCTCCTTTAATGGTATAGAGCACCACCGCCGCGTCGTCAGCGCACTTCGTGTATTCGCGGCGCGTGACGTCCTTCGCGACCACGGAATCGACCGGATTCGTTCGGCACCGGTTTCTTCGAGCCCAACTCGCCGTAAAGGCACGGACGCCCTGAAATCGCTGGGGGGCGACCCACGAGAACCCGCCGTTATACGGAGCAGCCGCATCGGCGGTCCCGTGAAACGCGATCATCGGCACCGGTCGCTCGTCCGTGCACCAGCGGAACGGTAACAGGAGAGCAGCTCCCACCATCCCGACCGCGGCGATCCGGTCGGACAGCGTGCAGGAGAGCG
>QHUF01000288.1 GCA_003221075.1 Gemmatimonadota bacterium | reverse complement strand
GCCACACGCAACCCGCGCCACGGTCTCACGGGCGCTGGCGCGCTCCAGGATATCTCGCGCATCGGTGCGATCATACTTGAGTGAGCCGGCGAGATCGGCGTGACCGGGGCGCGGCCTGGTCACCTGGCGCCGGCGGCCCTGGGGATCGGGCGTCGCGTCGGCCTCCGGGGCCATGACATCCTGCCAGTGTTCCCAGTCGCGGTTCCAGATGAGCATGGCGATGGGGGAGCCGAGCGTTTCGCCCGCCCGGACGCCGGCCAGCCACTCGATGCGGTCGGATTCGATCTTCATGCGGGCGCCGCGACCGTAGCCGCCCATGCGCCGTTTCAGCTCGACGTCCACGTCGGCGGCAGACACGGGGAGGCCGGCGGGAATGCCTTCGAGGATTCCCACGAGGCCGCGCCCGTGCGATTCGCCCGCCGTCGTAAACCGGAAAGTCATCGCGTCCTCATCCTCCTATATAGCAGGCGAGCCCGACCTCGGTCGGGCTCGGCCCAGCATGTCCCCCTCGGATGCCGCCAGACGTCAGCGCGGCGGCACCGGCAGCGGGTTCGTAATCGGCGGCAACTGCAGAACCAGGAGCCCGGTCGCCGTAACCCCAAACAGCAGCTGGTTCCCGCCTACGTCGCGCGCGACCCGGAGCGGCCCGATGATCGGATCGCGGACGGGGATCGACCCGAGGAAATCGCCGAAGAACGTGTCGAACACGTCGATGTTGCCGTTCGGGTTCGCCGAGAATATCAGACGCTGGTTCTTGTCGGTCCCGCCGCCGCAGTATGTACTGCCCGGCGGACACTGCCCACTCGGCGCGAAGTCGTGGAAATAGTTCATGTCCATGCCGGGCGTGAACGGGGACGTGCCCGGCGGCGCGGCCGACGTCACCTTGCGCCGCAGATCCTGGTCGAGATAGTAGATCGAGTCGGCGCGCACGGCGTTCGTCAGCCCGTTGAAGTTCGTCGCGATGCCGAGGACAGAGACGCCCGTATTGCTGATGAAATCCGACACGTGGATGCCCGGCGACATGCCCAGGTCCACGTCGTTTTCCCCGGAGTCCCGTACCACTGCGCCGGTGGGGCAGCCTTGCGCCGTCGCCGGGCCGTGGGTCAACGGGAAGCGGGAGTCGTACGACATGACGCGCGCGAACGCCGCGGCGGTGTTGCCGCCCTCACCGAAGAAGGCGTGGACGAAGTTGCCGGAGTTGCGCGCGAAGGTCTTATTGCCGAGGCCCATGGTCGCGATGTCGACGGTGACGCCGGCGCACGCCGACAAGACCACCTTGTTGAAGCCACGGCCGCGGTCGAGGACGATTCGCAGCGTGTCCACGCCCGTCCCCGGCGGGACAGTAGCGATCTCCCAGAAAAACTTGCCGTACATCAGATTGCGGTCGGTCGTGTTGATCAGCTTCTCCATCCGCAGCGTGCCGTGCCCGGCAAACGGTGGTGTGCTGCTCGCGGTCGGCGACGTCGAGTACAGCGCGAACACCGAGTCCGCGTCGCAGTTGGGGGGCGTGGCCCCCACGCGGCACACCGTGGCGACGTACTGGGGCAGGTCGGACAGGTCGTATGCCTTGATCAGGACTTGTTCCCCACCCGCGGAGCGGACCACCTTGTACGTCTCGATCAGGAAGTTCGGCAGGTCCTGGCGCCATATCACCTGGCGCGGACCGCCCGCCCCGACGTTGATGATGCCGAGCTGCGTGCCGCCGACGTCCGCGACGACGATCGTGTCCTTGTAGTTGCCGAGGGTGTCGCGAGGCCAGAGCGCGATGCCCCACGGCTGCCCACCCGCCGTCGTGATACCGCCGGCCACGAAGGTCGTGTTGGCCACCTGAAACACGTCCACCCGGTTGAACGCCGGGTTGGTGAGGTACAGCTCGCGCCGGTTGGCGTTGTAGATCGCGTCGGCAATGCTGCCGGCTCCCTGCAGCGGAACCGTGATGCCGTTGACGACGATCACCGTGTCGATCAAGGCGTTGGGCGACGGGCTCGGGCCTGAAGCCTTGCTTGCGCGTGCCCCACTCACGGGTGCGCTGGGCAAGAGCGTGGTGTTGTTCGTGTACGAGCAATTCCGCGCCGCCGCCGCGTCGCAGGCGTAGCCGCGCACGACGATCGAGTGCGGCAGGACGCCCGGCGGCAATACGGAGCCGAGGTTGAGGCTCGCGCGCCGCGTGACGTCGGTCAGGTTGCCGGCAGCCACATTGAGGGTATCGAATTTCAACAGGATGCCCGCGGCGCCGGTATCGACCCGGAATCCGATCCAGGCAATCGCGCTCGCGTCGGTGGCACGCACGAGGATCGTATCGTCGACCTCGACGCGCGGCCCGACCTTGTGGGACACTTGCGGGGGAGTGACGTCGTTTGCGGCAGACTGGATGGTGACCGTGACGACGTTGGTGTACAGGCGACGCCCTGCCGAGTCTTCGGCGAATCCGACGACGTCGAAGGTCCCCGTTGCGGCGAGAACCGTCAGCGTATCCGTATAGTCGACGGTGTCCCGCAGCGCGCCGAGGAAGATGATCGAGTCGTTCGGCGGCACCGTGGGGTTGCTCACGGCCGACCGGGGATTCACGAGGAACCCGACCTTGGCGATACCCGAATTCTGGATCGCGCGGACCTCGACGGGGATGGAGCGGTTCTGCGACGCGACGGCGCCGGCGGTGGGTGACACCAGCGTCACCTGAAGCGCCTGCACGTTCGACAGAAAGATGGTGATCGTGTCTGAGGCGGAATTGCCGTTGCCGTCCGTGGCCCGGCCGATGATCGTGATGTTACCACCGTTGCCGGAGTTCGCCGGGAACGTGAGGGTGTGGGCGACCGTGTAATTTGTGACCGCGCTCCGGAAGATGGTGTCGAGGACGCCGTTGAGCCCACCGGCGAATATCAGGTCGATCGTCTTCAGGCCGAGGTTATCGTTGGCCTGCACGCTGAAGCGCAACCCACCGGCGATGTCCTGCGTATCCCCCGATGTATTCGTGAGCACGATGATGGGAGACTGCGTGTCGGGCTGGACGCCGCCAATACGGCGCGTCGTCTCGCACGCATAGACGGCAAGTGCGAGCGATCCGATGCTCAGGATTGCGGTACTGCCTCTGACCAGCCGCATATCTATCCTCTCCGCTATCGCCCCACCGGCTTATTGCCCGCTGGGCGCGACCAGATCGTCGATGATGTGGGGCGTGATCAGAATCAGAAGATCACGCCGATTCTCTGTTTGGTTCGTAAACCCGAACAGCTTGCCTAGAATCGGCAGATCTACAAGAAACGGGATTCCGGACTTCGTTACCGTGACCTCGGTCACCGTAAGTCCGCCAATTACAGCCGTTTCGCCGTCACTGACCAGGATCTGATTGTCCGCCTGCTGCGTCTGGAACGTGAATCCGATGTCCACCGAAGCCGGCCGAACGTTCGAGCGCTCGGCGTGCACTTCCATCAGAATTTGACGGTTTCCCGTCACGTGCGGCGTGACGCGGAGATTGATACCGGTCTGCTCGAACTGCACCGTCGCGCGCGGCACGTTGGTGCCGGTCCCCCCGGCGCCGACGGCGCTCACGTCGATCACCCGGATCGGCACGCGGTCGCCGACGAGGATCTCGGCCTGGCGGTTGTCGAGCGTGGTGATCGTCGGCTCGGCCTGGATGTCGGCGAGCTCGACGCTCTGCAGCGCCTGAAGGAACGCCGTCAGGTCGAAGTTGCCGATCGCAGTCGAAAAGATCAGGTCGAGCGCGGGGTTGATGACTTCCTGGCCCGCGTTGCCGAGCGCCGAGAGCGAGTTCCCGCCCAGCGAGACGATGTTCTCGGTGGATTTGAAGTTCTCGGTCGGGACGAGCGCGTCGGGCACGCCGTCGAGGTCGGTATCGACCGGTTTGGCGGTCCGTGGATCGGGGCGCTGGATGAGCCTATTGAAGAACTGGGTCGTCGAGCCGAGGTCGTATTTGATGCCGAGCTGCTCGACGTCCTGGCGATCGACGAAGATGATCTTCGCCTGAATCGAGACCTGCGGCGTCCGCTGATCGAGCCCCTTCACGAACTCCACGACTTCGTCGATGCGCGAGGTGATCTCGGTGATCACGAGCGAATTGCTCGTCGAGTCCGCCACCGCCTTGCCGCGCTTGGTGAGAATCGATGCTACGGACGGCACGAGCGACGTCGCCTTCGCGTAGTTGACGCGCACCAGCCGCGTCGTGATCGGGACGGTCGAATCCGCGCGCGCCAGCTCGATCTGACTCACGACGTTGAGGATTCCGCCGGGGAGCGTCTTCACGGCGAGGCCCTGTGATTCGAGCACCGCGTTCATCGCGAGGTCCCAGGGCTGGTTCTTGACCTCGGCGGTGACGTTGCCTTTGATCTCCCTACCGAGAATGATCGTCCGACCGCTGAACGCCGCAAAGCCCGCGATGACGTCCTCGATGCTCGCGTTGTCCCACTGCACCGTGATGCGCGCCGCCTGCGACTGCAGCGCGTCCGCGCGGTGCGTCGCGAGATATTGGTCGATCGACATGGGCTGGGTCAGCGTCGGCGTCGTCACCCGTGCGGCCTGGTCCGGACCACCGGTCACCGCCGGTGCGGGCGCACGGCTCGCAACGGCGACCGGCGGCGCCGGCGCCGCCGGCGTCACGGTGCTGCTCGACCATGCGGCGAACGCGGTGCGCTCACTCCCGATGCGCACGCGCACCTGCCCCTCCGCGCGCTCGACTTGGTAATCCTTCAGCGCATCGAGATCGATGACGACGCGAACGACATCGGGCTTGAACTGCGCGTAGCGGATGTTGCGCACGCCGCCGCGATTCTTGCCGTCGTACAGCGCCACGGGTCCCGTGAGCCGCGTGCCTTGGAGGTCGATGACGAGGCGGGCGGGGTTCGAAAGCGTAAAGTCCTGCACGACCGCCGCGCCCAGCAGGTCGATGACGATCTCGACCTTGCCGGTGGCCGGCCGCACGCTCACACCGC
>QHUF01000287.1 GCA_003221075.1 Gemmatimonadota bacterium | reverse complement strand
GTTGCGCTTCGAGCGCGGCGCCGATGACTTCCGCTTCGACGCAGCCGCCGCCGACCGAGCCGATCAGACGGCCCCCGGCGCCCACCAGCATCTTGGTGCCGGCGGGCACAGGGGTCGAGCCGCGCACGCGTGCCACGGTCGCGAGTGCGCCCGAGCCGGACCGGCGAACGAGGTCAGCGGCGGCCTGCCAGACGTTCATTCCCAAAACTAAGCTCCCGGGACGACATCTGTCCCGGGAGCCCACGGCTAAGCTTACCGGGTCCCTACGGATTCACGTGAATCGCGGCGGTCATTCCGGCGTGGATCGTGCAGTGATACGTATAATCGCCTGCCGAGAGCGTCGCTTGGTAGTCCGCGTCCCCTTCCACCTTGTTGCCGGAGTTCGCGGGAAGCGTCCCCGGCCCTGTTAGCCACGTCACGTTGTGAGCGGTGACGCCGGATGCCCAATGGAACGTGATCGTCCCAGCAGGGATCGTGTCCGGGGTCGGGGAGAACCGGAAATTGGAAACCGTAATCGTCGTGGAGTGACCGCCCGGCGGAGGTGGGGGCGGTGGCGGCGGGCCCGGCGGCGGGGGAGGGTTCCCATAATTCGTACTGCTGCCACACGCAGCGGCCACAGCGATCACCGCAATCACCAACCAACGAGCCAGCGGCATAGCACCTCCAGTGCGGGAAGTCGGGTCGTGCGATTCGACTCTGGTAACGTGCTCTCCTACACCCGAGCCGTCAAACAGGTCGGATGTCGTAGACCGGGACGGTACTAGTGCTGTTCGCGCTCCAGCGCGTCAGCGGCAAGACGAGGGGAGATGATGGGATAGCGGCTCGCGAACCACGCCCACGACATGAAGAAGAGACCACCGAAGAACAAGGTCACGCCGATCTCGGGCAGGCCGATCGCCGGCCCGGCGCCATGGTTGATCGCGGGCACGACCTCGAGATAGCGCTCGAGCCAGATGCCCACGAGACTCACGAGTGCAAAACCCACCATCGTTGGCGCGAACAACTTCGGCTTCACACCGAGCAGCCCAATGAACGGGATCAGGAACACCAGCAGGAATACCGCGATCCCCACCGGTCGCCACACGCCGTACAACCGGTAAAAGATGAAGTACGTCTCCTCGGGCAGATTCCCGTACCAGATCACGAGGAACTGCGACCACATCAAATACGCCCAGAAGACCGTGAATCCAAAACACAACTTCCCGAGGTCGTGCTGCTGGCGCGACGTGTAGACGCCCGCTAGGCCCATGGTGCGCCGCAACACGATGGAGAGGATCGCGAGCGCCATCAGTCCCGCGAGGAAGCTGCCCATGAAATAAAAGGCGCCGAACAGGTTGCTGACCCATTTCGTCGACAACGACATGATCAGGTCATAGCCGAGCAGGCTGTACCCGAATGCATAGGCCAGGATCAGAAACGCCGCTTCGCGCGAGATGCGCGGTGCATCTTCCGTGCGCACCACTGTCTCGCCGGCCAGCTCGCGTACATCGGGAGCGGTGTCGTGACGCACGAAACGCCACGAGAGCCACGAGAGCGCGACCAGGATCGCGCCGTTGCGCACGAAGAACCACTTGCTCGTCAGCCACCAGCCGACCTCGGGCCGCGGCTCGTGAATCCAGGTGAAGATGTATTGCCGGCCGATGAACAGTCCGATGAACAGGACGACCGCCACGGTCGTGAAGGCCGCGCCCGCCTCGGCGAAGCGGATGATGACTCCGGACCAATGGCCCTTCGCCAGTTTTTGCGTCGCCGCGAATACCACCATTCCCTGCGCCAACCCGACCCAGAACACGAAGTTGGTCTGGTACGCCCACCATGTGCGCTCGGGGTGCCGGCCGATCACGCCCAGCACGAGGACGATGCCGCCCAGAATCGCCGCGATCGTCCCGAAGAGCGCGAAGCGCGCGACCGGCGCCTGGCGTGCTTTCTGGACGAGATCGGAGCGGCCGACCGTTGCCACGCTCACTGATTACCTCGAGCGTTGAGCTGGAGGTTGCGGACGTAGTTCACGAGATCCCACCGGTCGTTCCCGTGGATCTTGTCGCCGTAGCGTGGCATCAACCCTCTGCCCATGCGCTGGGCCTCGACGATCATGCCGTAGATGGCACCGTCAGTCATTTTGGGACGGGTCGGATCGACCAGCGACGGAATCCCGGGGAACGGGCCGCCACCCGCCAGCGACACGGGGCCATTCCCCAGGCCATGCTCGCCGTGACAGACCAGGCAATAGGTCTGATAGACCCACTGCCCGCGGTTCAGCGACTCCGCAGTGCGCGTGCGCGGATTGACCAGCCGGTCGGCCGTTTCGCGCGTCACCGGGAGCTCGGCACCGGAGACGGGGACGGTGCCGGGCACGGACGGAATGGGGCGGGCGTACGGCTTGATGTTACGCTGATGCCGCATGGTCGCGAACCAGCCAACCTTATGCACGACGGTGTCGGGATTGCACGCCGTCAGCCATGCCAGCGCGACGAGGAGCCAGGCGCTTCTAACCACGCCGCACTTCCTCGGCACCGGCGTCGCGCAGGAGCGACTCGACCTTCGCTGCCTTGTCTGATCCCGCCGGGACGAAAATGCCAAAGCGATCGTTCGTGAAGCGCGGATCGTAGAGGATCGTTCCCGCGCGCCGCGCCGCAAACAAGGTGTTGAGGAGAATGCCCAGGATCGTGGAGAGCGCGCCGAACAGAATCGTCATTTCGAACATGATGACGACGTAGGGCGGAATCGATCCGACCGGCTTGCCGCCGGTGACGATCGGCCAGTCCGCCGACATCCACAACGTGATCCACGCGCCGATGCTGCACCCCGCGATGCCGCCGACGAGCGTGAACATGCGCACCGGGCTGACCGGCTGGCCGAGGGCGTCCTCGATCTCGTGGCGTGGGATGGGCGAGTAGACGGTGAAGTCGGTGTGACCCGCCGCCCGCAGCTTCTTGATGGCGTCGAGCGTCGTGTCGAGCTGGGCGAACACCGCGAGCATGCCGGGGGTCGGCGGCGGCCGAAACAGATCGTTCAGCGGCTTCGGGAGCGCCATCATGCGTGCACCCTCGACGGCTTGGCGCGCGGCGGCGGCAGCACTTCCTTCACCTCGGAGATCGAGACGGCCGGGAAGTTCTTCACGAAGAGCAGGAACCACATGAAGAACCAGCCGAAGCTGCCCGCCATGACGCCCCAGTCGGCCCAGGTGGGGTTGTAGACCGCGTTGGTCCACTTGGTGAACGGCTCGCCCGCGAGCGACACGACGATGATCACGTAGCGCTCGAACCACATCCCGATGTTCACGAAGATCGAGATCACGAACAGGCCCAGGATGTTCGTGCGGATCTTCTTGAACCACAGCAGCCACGGGAGGATCCCATTGCAGATGTTCATGGTCCAGCTCGCCCACCAGAACGGCCCGAACGCGCGGTACCAGAACGCCGCGCGCTCGGCGTGGTGGCCGCCGAACCACGCCGTGAAGTTCTCGACGCAGTACGAGTAGCTGACGATCATGCCGGTCAGGAGACAGAGCTTGGCGAGATTCTCGAAATGGTGGACGGTGATCAGGTCCTCGAGGTGGAACAACTTGCGGATCGGCACGAGCAGCGTGATCACCATGCCCACGCCCGAATAGATCGCCCCCGCGACGAAATAGGGAGCGAACAGCGTCGCGTGCCAGCCCGGCACGATCGCCATCGCGAAGTCCCACGACACCACGCTGTGCACCGACAGGACGAGCGGGGTCGCGAGCGCCGCGAGATAGAGATAGCCGCGCGTGAAGTGGCGCCACTGCTCGTTGGTGCCGCGCCAGCCGAGCGAGGTGATGGCGTACAGCTTCTTGCGCCACCCCGTCGCCACGTCGCGCACCGCCGCGATGTCGGGGATCAATCCCATGATCAGGAATACCGTCGAGACGGTGAAGTACGTCCCGATCGCGAACTCGTCCCAGATGAGCGGCGACTTGAAGTTGGGCCACAGGCCGCGCTCGTTGGGATAGGGAATGAGCCAGTAGAAATACCACTGGCGGCCGATGTGGATCAGCGGGAACAGCCCCGCCGTCATCACCGCGAACACGGTCATCGCCTCTGCGGTGCGGTACACCGCCGTGCGCCACCCTGAGCGGAACAGGAACAGGATCGCCGAGATCAGCGTGCCCGAGTGGGCGATGCCCACCCAGAACACGAAGCAGGTGATGTAGACGGCCCAGTACACGGGGTGCGAGTAGCCGGCGAGCCCCAGCCCATAGCGCAGCAGCATGAGCAGGCAGCCGATCCCGACCGCGAGCAGCGCCACCGCGCTCCCGAGTAGGGCAAAGTACCCCTTGCCCGGATTCCCGAGCGTCCGCGCGATGGCGCGCGTGACGAAGTCGTAGGTCACGCGAGTCTCGGCCATCGCGCTACGCTCCACCCGTCGCACCGTGCACCACCCGGGCGAGGTAGGTGATGGCGGGTTTGGTATTGAGCTCGGTGTGCACGTGGTAGCCGCGGGGGTCGGCGGCGAGCCGGGCCACGAGGGAGCTCCTGTCGCGCAGATCGCCGAACACGATCGCCTCCGACGGACAGGCCTGTGCGCAGGCGGGCGTGATGTCGCCGTCGCGCACTGCCCGGTCCTCGAGCCGCGCGCGGTTCTGGGCGCCCCGGATGCGTTGCACGCAGAAGGTGCACTTCTCCAT
>QHUF01000286.1 GCA_003221075.1 Gemmatimonadota bacterium | reverse complement strand
CGCCGCCGTTTCTATTGCCGCCCTTGTTGTTCAGGGAATCGGCGGAATCGCCGTCGTATACGCCGCGTTGATCGCAAGCCGCAGCTTCTGCGCGATCAGCCGGTGCGTGGAGGCACTCGGATGGACCGCGTCGCAGGAGAACGCCGTACCGAAGGGCAACCCGAGCACTGCATTGCACGGTTGCAGGAGCGCCGGGAACGGACGAACCGCCGTCGGAATGGCGCGCAGAGAATCGAGTGTGGCGTTGGGATCGAGATACGCCCAGCCATGCGCCGTCGCCTGCGCCGAGATGAACGTGTTGTACGCCTGCACGGTGCCGAGGAGCTTCACGAGCTCCTTGGGGACGATGATGCGGGCGACGCTATCGGCGCAATCGAGGTTTCGCGGCGCTCCCAACTGGACGGCGCCGAGCAGCTCGGCACCGTACGGGAAGGGGACAAGCACGGAATCCCCCCGGGCCCCCGGAATGCCGGTAGCGATGGGCGCGCAATTGTTGCTCACGGTGAACAACGTGGGGAATGAGTCGGGCGGTGCGAGATGATTCTTGATCGCCCAGTACGTTGCTCCTCGGCTGAAGAAGGGGACCGCGGTGACGTTGGCGACGCCGATGAGAATCACGCCCTTCGGGCCGGCAGCCTCCACCGTGTCGAGCAGCGCGCTGTAGCGCGCCTGGAAATTCGGGACCGACGTGATCTTGGTGCTGTCGCCGCCGTTCGTGGAGCTCGTGGCGGCACCGAGCACGTCGTTGTTGCCGATCCAGATCGACACGAACGTCGGTTGTGCCCGCTCCATCATCTGGGCCTGCGTCAGCCCGCCGAGGAAGAACTGGGTCAGACTATTGGCGTTCGAGGCGGTGTCGCGATTATTGAAAATGTCTTCCACCTCGGCACCCGGCACCGCGGTGTTGCTGATAAAGGGCGGCGGGGGATTGGGAATCTTGCGTAGATAACACGACGTTGCGGTACTCGTCGGATAGCCCGGGGGAGTAACGCGAGCGCCGGTGAACACATTCGTAAACGGTGGCGGGCAGCCCGGCTTCGTCAACGAGGGCACAAAGAACGGCGAGTGCATGGCTTGGGCGAGCAGCACCGCGTACGACTGCAGCTGCGTGCTGTCGTTAATCCCGCCGGACTGGAAGCCCGCGGTGATCGAGTTTCCCATCGATACGTACCGGTCGAACAGGGGATCGACAGGTGTGGTCGCGAACGGCCGGTTCAGCTGGTCGTTGTTGCACGCCGTCGCAACCAGGGCGAAACCGAGGACCGCGGCGGCAAATCGAGTAGTCCGAATCATGAGTCGCAGTTCCTCAGAACGTGAGAGCTATGCCGGCCGCGAACAGATTGGCCGAGAATTTGTAGAGACCGGTGTTGCCCGCGGCGAGATTGACCGTGCCGCGCCGGTCGCTCTGTTTGATGTACTGATAGGCGAGATCGGCGTGCCAGTGCGGGTTCAACGTAATCCCCGCGCCGATCGTGAATTCGTTGCGCTCCCCCTCGGGGAGCAGCGGCGTCACGAATTGCGCCGGCGAAGCGCCCCCGTGGTACAGGTAACCGCCCCGCAGCTGCAGCTTCGAGCTGTACTGATACTCGGTGCCGAAGCGGAAGCCGTGCGTGTCCTTGTTCTGCGGATGGAGCGCGAGGTCGGGTGTCCCGGCATTGGCGAAGTTGATGTCGACCTCGTTGAACCAACCCCACACGACGTATTGATAATCGGCCATGACCGACCATGCGTCGTTGACCTTGTACGCAAAGCCCAGCGATCCCTGCGGCGGCATGTTGATCGCCGTCGCAACCGGACCGTTGGAGAGCGGGGCGCCGCTCGCGAACTGCGGTTGGAGCACCACGTCGACCGGCGTTCCGGCCGGCAATGGCCCAAGCGCCACCGGGAGAACCAGACCTGTCAGGACCTGCTTGAACGTCGCGTCGCCGTCGTAGTCGATCTGCTTGCGCGTGAGCCAGTGTCCGCCGATGCTCAGGCGGTCGGTCGCCTGCCAGATCGCGCCGAAATTGACCGAGAAGCCGTGGCCGTTCGCCTCGAGCGTTGCGTCGGCGAAATCGGTGCCCGTAGGCACGCCCAGCATGCCGAATGTCGTGCCAGCGGGGGCGCCCAAGGCAGGCGGAACGGGCTGCGTCGACAGGTCCGCGCGCTGGCGCAGCTTCAGGTGGCTCGTGATGTAGGCGACGCCGATCCCGAATTTCAGCTTCGGGCTGAGCTGCACGCCGATCGTTGGCTGGATATAGATCGACCGGATGATCGTGTTGTAGCCGAGAAAACGGCCCGGAGAGTTGACGCTATCCCACTTGGTTTCAAGGCCGTACGGGGCGTACACGCCGATACCCGCGGTCACCTTCGGGCTGACGGCGCGGGTGATGTAGAGGTTAGGGACGGGGATCAGCGGATTCTTGAGGTCGCTCTGGGTACCGAGGAAGTCGTCAGTAAAGTTTCCTTGTGCACCGATCAGCGTGACGCCGGCGCTGATGCGGGTTCCCGTCAGTCCGGCCAGTCCCGCTGGACTGAAGTAGATGGCGGACCCGTCGGCGCAGGGCCGGGCGGCTGTGACGCCGGCGCGGCCCATGGCGCACGTGTTGTGCTCGTAGACGCCAAAACCCTGCCCAGCGAGGCTGGAGGGGAGGGCGGCGACAAGCGAGACAGCACCTGCGATTAGCAACGACGCAAACCGCCGCATACGCGTTCTCCAGAGGGACGAATTGAAATAGATGGTGAACCTGGCCGCGATACGGTAGCATTGCGTGGAATCATTGTCAAACTCATGCCACGACCCGCGATAGAACTGTTTCAGAAAACATTTGGGACAACACCTGGGGCCGCGGCGTCGGCACCGGGTCGCGTCAACCTCATCGGTGAACACACCGACTACAACGGTGGGCCGGTGCTGCCGATTGCGATCGCCGCGCGCACGAACGCGGCGATCGGGCCTGGCGCACCGGGTGAATCGGGTGTGCTCGAAGCGGTGTCGACGCGCTACCCCATCGTCTCGCGCGTCAAATGGCAGGAAGAGCTCCCGAGCGGATGGGTCGCGTACGTCGCCGGCGTGCTGCGCGAGCTGTGGTCGTTCGAGGCCGTGCCGTTCGACGGTTCGGTGCGCGTCGCCATCACATCCGATGTGCCGATTGGAGCAGGCCTGTCGTCTTCGGCAGCGCTCTCAGTCGCTGTCGCCAAAGCCCTAGCCCCGAACCTCAGTGCCCGTCAAGTCGCCGGCGTCGCGTTCCGCGCCGAGCACGATCACGTCGGGGTGCGATGCGGGGTGATGGATCAAACAATTTCGGCGCTCGGCAAGCCCGATCACGCCCTGCTGTTCGAATGCGCCTCGCTCGCCGCGACGCAGATCCCGTTCGGCGCGCGCCTCCTGCTCGTGGACACCGGCAAGCGTCACGATTTGTCGCGCGGTGGGCTCAACGAGCGGCGCGCGGAATGCGAAGCGGCGGTGAAGCGGCTCAAAATCGAGCTGCCGGAGCTCCAGTGGCTGGCGAGCTGGCCGGCCGAGTGGCTGCCGCGCCTCAAGCGGGCGTTGCGTGAGCCGCTGCGCTCGCGCGCGGTCCACGTCGTGAGCGAGACCGCGCGGACTCGGTTCGCGGCGCAGCTGCTGCAGCAGGGGAAACTCAGACAGTTCGGCAAGCTGCTGTACGAGTCGCACGAATCGTGTCGGCGGCTGTACGAGTGCAGCTCGCCGGAGCTCGATACGGTCGTGAGCGCGGCGAAGCGCGCGGGCGCGCTGGGCGCGCGGCTCACCGGAGCAGGGTGGGGCGGCGCGGCGATCGTGCTCGTGAACAAGACGGACCAGAAGACCGTCCCGGCGATCCAGCGCGCGTTCGAGGGCGCCTATGGCAGGTCGGCGCCGATCAGCGAAGTGAAGGCGTCAGCAGGAGCCCATACCGAACGCGTATAGTTGATCATTGATCATTGTGCATTGATCATTGATCATTCCGCAGCCCGCTCGGGTGGCGAAATTGGTAAACGCAAGGGACTTAAAATCCCTCGGGGGCGACCCCTTGCAGGTTCGATTCCTGCCCCGAGCATGGCCAAACTCTTGATGCTGGACCCTTCAATACCCACCTTAGAGTCTTCCCTCACGGGGATATCCGGTGCGGTTGCAACCCTTGGTCGCCGGATTAGCGGCGGGCTTGCTTGGTAGTCTGGCAGTGAGCTGTGGTTTGACCGATGTCTTCGATCCGCCTGGGGCGGCGGACATCAGCTTCGTCTTTGCCGATAGTCTCCTGTCCGTCGGCGATACGATCCCGCTTACCGTGGTGGTGCGCACCGCCGCGGGCGATCTCGCCAATCCCCACCTCCGCGTTACCTCGCTCGATCCTACGCTTCTTCAAGTGAACAGTCGAGGAGACACCTTGATCGGCATCGGACCTGGGCGCGCCACGCTCGACGTGCAGCTTGTCAGCTCCGTGATCACCGGGGCGATGCCCGATACCCTGTACACCATCCGCGTGCGCCCATAGTGGCCGACAGCGTGAAATGCTTCGGATGCGGCACGCAGGTGCCGGCAACCTCGCGGTTCTGCGGGAATTGCGGGCGCCTGGTCGTCGATCCCAATACCAGCACCGTCGTGGATCAGACAGCAGCAGAAGACACGCTGCTCGACCGGCTGCGGCGCGTGCTCGCCGGTGACTTCGA
>QHUF01000282.1 GCA_003221075.1 Gemmatimonadota bacterium | reverse complement strand
ATCGGTCATGATCGTGGCGGGATTCGAGTTCACGAGAATGACGGTGTAGCCCTCTTCTTTCAGGGCCTTCACGGCCTGCGTCCCGGAATAGTCGAATTCCGCCGCCTGGCCGATCACGATCGGGCCCGAGCCGAGCAGCAGGATGCGCTTGAGGTCAGTTCTTTTGGGCATCGACAACGTCTTTCAGCAGATCATCGAGTGAGCGGCGCGGCGTCCATCCCGTCGCCGACCGCAGTTTCGTCGCGTCACCCACCAGGTACGGTCGCGCCTCGCGCCGAATCTGGCTCCCATCGATTTCGCGCTTGGGATTCACGCCGAGCAGCTGCTCCAAGCGCGTGTGGATTTCGTCCAGCGTGACCTCCCGGCCGGAGGCGATGTTGTACACCTCGCCGGGCGTGCCCCGCTTCAGAAGGAGCGCATAGGCGTCCGCCACGTCGTCCACATGCAGGTAGTCACGTACCGCCGTCAAGTCACCCACCGGGACCGCCACCCCGCCGATCTGTTTGACATGGCGCAACAGCCTGGTCCGCGCCGGGATCCAGAAATTCTCGTCCTGCCCGCCGCCCGAGTGCGGGAACGGACGCGCAATGATGACCTTCAGTTCCGTGCACCGCGCCGTCTGCTGGACCGCGAGCTCCGCCCCCAGTTTGCTCCAGCCATACGGAGTGGATGGCTGCACACAGTCCTCTTCCTTAATAGCCCGCTTCTGCCAGGCGTAGACATCTGCCGTCGACGCCAGCAGGAACAGCGGGTGCGTGCCCCAGCCGGCGGCCGCGTCGGCCAGCGCCGCCGCGAGCTTCGCCGTGCCTTCGGCGTTCACTTTCCACGCGAGCGCCGGATCGCGATCCGCCGCCCGACTCAGCGCGACCGCGGCCAGGTGCACGACCGCATCGACCGGCGTCGCGAGCGAGGCATCGAGCGAGATGTCGTTCGCAAGGTCCAATGAGACGGTGCTGACGTTCTGCGCGGGCGGTCTGCCGGGAGCCCCCGGGCCCACCGCCGCAATGACGGTGTCGCCCTCGGCGACCAGGCGCTTCACGAGCGTCCGGCCCACGAAGCCGTTGGCGCCGGTCACCAACACCTTCACGCCAGCCGCTCCATATCCGCATCCACCATCATTTTCACCAACTGCTCGAAGGTCACCTTGGGCACCCACCCCAGCTCTGTTCGCGCCCGGCTCGCATCGGCGAGCAGCGTGTCCACCTCGGCGGGACGCACGAACCGCGGATCGACCTTCACGTGTTTCTTCCAGTCGAGTCCCACGTGGCTGAAGGCCGCCGCGCACAGGTCGCGCACAGTGTGCATCGTGCCCGTTCCGACCACGTAGTCTTTCGGCTCGGGCTGCTGCAGCATGCGCCACATCGCGTCGACGTAGTCCCCGGCGAATCCCCAGTCGCGCCCCGAATCGATATTGCCAAGCCGCAGCTCGTTGGTCTTCCCGAGCTTGATGCGGGCGACCGCATCGCTCACCTTGCGCGTCACGAACTCGAGGCCGCGGCGCGGCGATTCGTGGTTGAACAGGATGCCGCTCACCGCGTACATGCTATAGGATTCGCGGTAGTTCACCGTGATCCAGTGTCCGTAAACCTTCGCGACGCCGTAGGGCGAGCGCGGATAAAATGGCGTGGACTCCCGCTGCGGCGTTTCCACCGCCTTGCCGAACATCTCCGATGAGCTGGCCTGATAGAAGCGCGCCTGTGGATGCGCCAGGCGGATCGCCTCGAGGAGTCGCGTCACGCCGAGCGCGGTGAATTCACCGGTGAGTACGGGTTGGTTCCACGACGTCGGGACGAAGCTTTGGGCCGCGAGGTTATAGACCTCGTCCGGCTTGGCATCGCGGATCACCGTCGTCAGCGAATGCTGATCCAGCAGGTCCGCCGCGACGATGTGCACGCGTTCCAGGAGGTGCCCGATCCGCTCATAGGAGTCGTGCGAGGTGCGCCGCACCACGCCGATCACCTCGTACCCCTTGTCGAGCAGGAGCTCGGCGAGATAGGAGCCGTCCTGTCCCGTGACGCCGGTGATCACGGCAGTCTTGCGGGGTTGTCGAGCCTGCGTGGCCTGTTTAGGTTTAGGCCTCTTTGCGGCGCCCTTAGAACTCATTGTCGGATCGAACTATGGCTCGAGTGTGTGAGATTTGTGGCAAAGGTCCCATCACGGGACATAATATCAGCCACGCGAACAATAAGACCCCGCGCCGGTGGTACCCCAACCTGCAGCGCGCGCGGGTCGTGGTGAACGGCGTCGTGCGCCGGATTCGCGTCTGCGCGCAGTGTATCAAATCGAATAGAGTCGCCAAGGCGTCGTAGGGACGCGCCGCTCAAGAAAAAAGGGACCCTTCCGGGTCCCTTTTGCATTTCGACTCGCAGCCCGGTCACTCAGCCAACAACTCGATGCGGGCGACGTCGGCGCCGTCGCCGACGCGATGGCCGAGCTTCACGATCCGCGTGTAGCCGCCCGGCCGCGCCGCAAACCGCTTGCCGATCTCGGCGAACAGCTTGGTCGTGACCGCCTTGTCCTTGATCCGGCGCTCCACGAGACGGCGCGCGTGCAGATCGCCGCGGCGGGCGAGCGTGATGAGCCGCTCAGCGAAGGGACGCAGCTCCTTGGCCTTCGCCTCGGTGGTCTGGATCCCGCCGTGCTGGAAGAGGCTCGTCGCCATGTTATTCAGCGTCGCCTTCTTGTGGCTCGACGTGCGCGAAAGCTGGCGACCTTTGGCGCGGTGGCGCATTACTCTTCCTCGGTGCCCGTGAGCTGCGCCAGAGGCGCGCTGCCCGGATCGAGAATGCGAATCTCGCCGCCCGGCGTCTCCTCGAGCTGCATCCCGAAGTTCAAGCCCTCACGGCGCAGCAGCTCGGCGATTTCTCCAAGCGCCTTCTCGCCGACGTTCTTGACCTTCAGGAGATCGTCTTCCTTGTAGCGGACGAGATCGCCCAGGGTGCGGATGTTCGAGTTCTTGAGCGAATTCACCGACCGCACCGACAAGCCCGCGTCGTCGATCGCCCGGCTCAGCACGTCGCGCAGCCGGCCCCCTTCGGTTCCACCGTTGCCTGCGGGCTCGCCCGGGACGATCGGCACCTTGCCGAAGTCGACGAAGAAGCGGAAGTGCTCCTGCGCGAGCGCCGCGGCATACGCCACCGCGTCCTCCGGCGAAATCGTGCCGTTGGTCTCGACGGTGAGCGTGAGCCGGTCGTAGTCGGTGCGCTGGCCGACGCGCGTCTCCGCCACGGTGAAATTCGCCCGGCGCACCGGATTGTAGATCGAATCGACCCGCACCACGTCCACCGCGAGGGTGCGGTCGACCGGATGCTGTTCGGCCTCGACGTAGCCGCGGCCCTTGTTCACGTACAGTTCGCCCGCGATGTCGCGGTCGTCCTGCACGGTGAAGAGCAGCTGCTCGGGGTTCACGATCGAGACGGAGCCGTGCTGCTCGAGATCGCGCGCGTAGACCGGACCGGCCCTCTCCACCTTGAAGCGAAGCACGGCTTCATCGACTTCCGGGGCGAGCACCAGCGTCAGCTGCTTGAGCCGCTGGATGATCTGATGCACGTCTTCGACCACACCCGGAATGGTCTGGTGCTCGTGCACGACGCCGTCGATCCGGAACGCCCAGACCGCCGCGCCGCGCAGCGACGAGAGCAGCAGCCGGCGCAGTGAATTGCCCAATGTGTAGCCGTAGCCCCGCTCCAGCGGCTGGAGCCGGAACTCGGCGGAATTCGGGTTGTCCTCGCGCTTGGTCATTTCGACCAAGTGCGGGCGGACCAACCCCGTCAAATCAAGAGTGGTAATCACTTGGAATAGAGCTCGACGATTAACTGTTCTTGTGCCGCGAGCGGGATGGCGTCGCGGGTTGGACGCTCCGTCACCTTCCCCAGCACTTTGTCGGTGTCCACCTGGATCCACGAAACCGGTTGTCCGCGCCCGAACTGCTCGAGCGCAAGCTTCACCTGCACGAGCTCACGGCTCGCATCCGCGACCTTCACCTCTTCCCCGATGCGAACGCGGTAGGACGGAATGTCCAGCACGCGGCCGTTCACGAGGATGTGCCGATGGCGCACGAGCTGGCGCGCCTGCTTGCGCGAGGTCGCGAAGCCCATGCGATACACCAAATTGTCCAGCCGGCTCTCGAGGGCCACGAGCAGCGCTTCGCCCGTCACACCCGGTTCCTTGATCGCCCGCTCGAAGAGGTTGCGGAACTGGCGCTCGGAGAGGCCGTAGATCCGCTTCACCTTCTGCTTTTCACGCAGCTGCTTCGCATACTCCGACGCCTTGCGGCGCCGTCCGGTCGACTGGCCATGCTGCCCAGGCGCGTACGCGCGACGCTCGACGGCGCACTTCTCCGTCAGGCAGCGCGTGCCCTTGAGAAACAGCTTCGTGCCCTCACGCCGGCACAGTCTGCAAACGGGCCCCGTGTAACGCGACATGCTAAACCCGCCGTTTCTTGGGCGGGCGACACCCGTTGTGCGGAATCGGCGTCACGTCGCGGATCGAACGGATCTGCAGCCCGGCACTGGCGAGCGCCTGGATGGCGGACTCGCGGCCCGAGCCTGGACCCTGCACACGCACGTGCACGCGCTTCACGCCGAGGTTCAACGCTTCCCGCGCCGCCTGCTCGGCCGCGACGGTCGCGGCGAATGGCGTGGACTTTTTGGAGCCCTTGAAGCCGGCCTTGCCGGAAGAGCCCCAGGTGATCGCGTTGCCCTGCAGATCGGTGATCGTGATGAGCGTGTTGTTGAACGTCGCGGTGACATGCGCGATACCCTCGGCCTCGACGATCTTCTTGGTGCGCTTGGCGCCACCGGCCGCACGAGCGGGTGCGGGTTTGGCCTCCGGTTTGGCGTCCGGTTTGGCGTCCGGCTTTGCTTCCGGCTTCGCGTCTGGTTTGGCGTCGGCCATGTGCCTCTACTTTTTCAGCACGGGCTTCTTCTTGCCCGCGATGGCGCGCCGCGGTCCCTTTTTTGTGCGCGCGTTGGTGTGCGTGCGCTGGCCGCGCACCGGCAGATTCTTGCGATGGCGAGCGCCGCGATAGGTCCCGATGTCCATCAGCCGCTTGATGTTCATCGCGATTTCCGTCCGGAGCGCGCCTTCGACCTTGTAGTCTCGTTCGATCACCTGGCGCAACCGTGCGACTTCGGCGTCCCGCAGGTCGCGCACGCGCGCGTCAGGGCTGATGCCCGTCTCCGCGAGAATCTTGATCGAGTTGCTGGGACCGATGCCGAAGATGTACGGAAGTGCGTACTGGATCTTTTTGTCGCGCGGCAAATCCACGCCTGCGATACGAGCCATGCGTCTCCTTAACCCTGCCGCTGTTTATGCTTGGGGTTGCGTTTGCAGATCACGCGAATCACGCCCCGCCGCGTCACGACTTTGCAGTGCTCGCAGATGGGGCGCACGCTCGAACGTACCTTCAACGGGCTGCTCCCGAAAAGTGAAAAATTCCGGCTGAGCCGTGAAGAATAGACGGGGTCGCAATTTCACGCAAGGGGCCGTACGACAATCGATTACGGTGCGCTCCGTACCTCCGCGAGGCGCCACTTGCGATCCAATAACCGATACCCGAGAAACAAGGTCTCGCGTCGCAATTCCGTCGTTCCAGCAACGACATAGCGACGGGTTAACTCCACAAACCCCTTCCCGGGCTCCACCTCGCGAATCGTCGTCACGTCGAGCCCCCGCTCCTCGGCGGGACGAAAGTAGCGGCGCAACAACTCGATGGCCTGCGGCCGCTCCAACGGGGAAGACGGATCGGCGCCGGGGATCTGCAGAATCAGGGTTGAGCTCTGCCCCACGAGGCGCTGGGCGTCGTGCGCCGACCACGCGGCCTTGGCCAGCGCCGCCGCATCCGAGAGCGTGGCCTGAGCCCCGGCCTGGATCGGCAGGATCAGCAGTGCGAGCGAGAGCCACAGCCGCGTGTGCATGGGGGTGCTTGGTACCCTCAATCGAGCGCTTCGACCAAGCGGCGATACGCGGCGACCGGATCGCGCGCCGCCGTAATCGGCCGACCGATCACCAGATGCGTGGCGCCGCGGCGCACTGCCTCCCCTGCCTCAATAGTGCGGACCTGGTCCCCCGCGTCTTCTCCCGGTGCGCGCACTCCCGGCACCACGATCCACGGGTCTAGGCCCAGCGCTTCCCGCAATAGACCCAGCTCCTGGCCCGACGCGACGACGCCGCGCAGTCCTGCCTGCAACGCTGCCCGCGCCAGACGTTCCGCTTCGAATCCGACATCGGGAACGCCGCGTCCCAGTACGCTCTCGAGCTCGGCGGCATCGTGCGAGGTCAGCACCGTCACGCCGACGACCGCGAGCTCCTGCCCTGCCGTACTGGCCGCCGCCTCCAGCATCGCGCGTCCGCCGAGGCAGTGGACCGTGGTCATCGACACGCCGAGCTCACGTGCGGCGCCCACGGCACTCGCCACGATGTTGGGAATGTCGTGCCACTTGAGATCGAGAAACACCCGGATCCCGCGCTGCGCGAACTCCTTGATGAGCGACGGACCTTCGCGGTTGTACAGCATAGGGCCGACCTTGGCCCATCGCAGGCCGGGCAGGCGCGCCGCCAGCGCCAGCGCCTCGCGCCCGTTTGGCAGATCGAACGCGACGATCAGCTCAGCCATGGTTCAACTCGCGGGCGATGCGCACGGGCACGCGCGGATCGGCGAGCGCCGCGGTGCCGATGGCGACGAGCGATGCCCCCGCGGCCAGATACTCGCGCGCGTCCGCGACCGTGCGGACCCCACCGACACCGATGACGGGCATGTCGACGCGCTCGCGCACGCGGCGCGTGGCGAGCACGCCAATCGGCAGTAATGCGGGGCCGCTTAAGCCACCACTGCCGTTGCCGAGTCGCCGGTCGAGCGAACCCGGAATCGTGTTCACGAGACTCACCGCGTCTGCACCTTCATCGCGCGCGACGCGCGCCATAGCCGGGATGTCGGGGAGCACCGGTGACAATTTAACCGTAAGCGGCCGCGTCGAGACGCGCCGGCACGCGCGTACCAGCTCGGCGAGGCCGCCGGGCTCGGCACCGAATTCCAGCCCGCCGGCCTTGGTGTTGGGACACGAGGCGTTGATCTCGAACGCCGTGATCGCCTGGATCGGCGTGAGCCGTTCGATCACTAGCGCGTAATCGGCGACGGTGGCGCCCGCCACGTTCACGATGATTCGCGCCCCCCCCGGCCCGCCCCGCTGTAGTCGCTGGGACAGCCAGGGCAGCTCGTGCGCAGCGACGCGCTCGACGCCCGGATTTGCGAGTCCCACGGCGTTCAGCATCCCGCCACGAAACTCGGCAACGCGCAACGCCGGATGGCCCTGCCGCGGCTCCGGTGTAACCGCCTTCGTCACGATGCCGCCCAGAAGGTCGAGGTCGATGACGCGATCGAGCTCGCGCCCAAAGCCGGCAGTGCCGGCAGCAAGGAGTATCGGATTTTGGAAGGTGGTGCCGAACAGCTCGATCGGGCTCACTAGAGCCGCGGGCCGCGTGGGCCCGGAACTGGAGGATCGAACAGGACTCCGGCTGAGATGCCAGGGATCCGGGTGCTCTGTACGCCCAGATCCCGCGCCAAGGCATCCTCCGCCGCCGCGTACGCGACGCTCGGCTCGCCGTGGAAGACGCGCGTATATGGCGATGCCGCGTACCGCGAGTCGAGGAGTGCGACGAGCGAATCGCGACGCTCGGGAAGCAAGGCGAGGGCTGCGATCAGCGCTTTGGGAGCGTAGAGCGACGCGGAGTCGACGGCCGCCGCCTCGAGGAAGAGCTGGCCGGCGAGTGCGGGCGCGTGCAGTGAATCGCGTGCGATCTCGGCGGTACGGAAGCGCGCGGCGGGTGTCTCCGAAACTCCTCTCACGTGGGCGATGAGTTCAAGCACGTGACTGGCTTCCTCGGTGCCGCTCACGGTGCGCAACAATCGCGCGAGCTCAGTCGCGATGGCGGGCAGATCGGCGCGTTGCGTGGCCCGCACGATCAGCAGTTGCTGCTCGGCGACCAGCGCCCGCCCCGCCGAGCCCGGCTCGCGGGATCGCTTGAAGTGGTTGGCGGCTGCGTCGTAGTCCAGCCTGATGGCGGCGGCTCGCCCGGCGACGTGTTCGGCACGCGAACGCCTGGCGGCATTCCTGGAGACGAGTGGCGCGGCGAGTGCGGCCTCTGCCCGCGCCGGATCGCCACCGACAAGCGCACATTCCGCGTCGGCCAGGTCGATGCGTTCGCGCCGCGTCGCGTCCTCCGTGCTTGCGCGGGCCCGCGCGATCAGCTCGACGGCGTCGCGACACGCGCCGGAATAGGCGAGCCCTTCTACTTGTATCAGCACGGCGTCGGGGGTTTGCCAGCGCTTGGCCTTCGCGGCTGCCTGAGCCCATTGCGCGCGGGCGTCAGATGGCTGGCCACGCCGCTCGAGCTGCCGGGCGTCACTGGCGTGACGCTTGGCGCTCCACATGCCGTTGAAGTAGGAACAGCCCGCCGAGAGTCCGGCGGCCAGCGCCGCCGCCACGCTCCAGCGCAATGCGCGACTCATCGCGCCTGGCCGCCCCCGCCAATGCCCGCGAGCTTCCGCTCGAACTCGAGCAGGTAGGCCACAACGCCGTCGGCGATCGCCGTCGCGATCTTGCGCTGGCCTTCCGCGGACCCGAGAAAGGCGCCGTCTTTCTGGTTGGTCGCAAATCCGGCTTCCACGAGGATCGACGGACGGCGGGCTGCCGCAAGGACGAGGAACGGACCCTGCTGCACGCCGCGGTCCTCACCGGGATGGACCGCAGCCACCTTACCCTGCACGAGCTCCGCGAGTCGCGCCGATTCCCGGAGGTACTCGTTGAGCTGCAAGTCGTTCAAAATGAACCCCAGCGGTCCGCCGCTGCCGGCGGGCGATGTCTCGAAGCGGAGTGCATCGTTTTCCGTCTGCGCCACGCGCTTCTGGTCTTCCGTCTTGGCGTCGGAAACGAAGTATGTCTCAACGCCATTCACTTGTTTTTGCCGCCGGCCCGCGGGCATCGCATTCACGTGGATGCTCACGAAGAGATCGCAGTCGGCCCGGCAAAACAGCGGGCGGCTCGCCAGATCGATGAGCGTATCAGTGGCGCGGGTCAGGACAACATTCAGGCCACGCCGCACGAGCTCGGCCCGCAGCAGTTTCCCGATGCCCAGCGTGATGTCCTTCTCCGTGATCCCGCGCGGGAGGGTGAGTCCGGGGTTCCCCGGGTCGACGCCGCCGTGGCCGGGATCGACGACGATCGTGTGCGGCAGCCGCAGCCCGGTGATCGGGTTCGGCGCAGCGACGCTGGCAGCGGGAACGGCCGGCGCGGGCCGCTCGTCGAGCCGGACCAGCCACGGGTCCCAGCGGTAGCGGCTCGCCAGAAGGCGGGGTACATAATCGGCCAGCCAGTGCAGCGGGAGAAACAGCGTATCGCGCGCAACGTACGGCGCACCCACGAGCGGATAGGCCGCGCCCGCGTAGCGAACGAACGGTGACCCCACATCGAAATCGAATGTGTCATGGCCCAGCGTCACGCGTGCCGCGGAGCCATCGAGCGACACCGCGAGGCCGAGGGGCTGCGCGAGCAGCACCGCCGCCACCGCTGCTGTCCCCGTCTCGTTTGCGACGGGAATGTTAACCTGGCCGCGCGAGGTCGCGATCAGGACTTGCTGCGGGACCAGGGCGGCCAGAAGCAGGAAGAAGATCATGACCGCCTTCCCTTCACAACGCGTGCCATCTCGCGCTCGGCGACGCGCCGCTTCAGGTCTTCGCGCTTGTCGTGCGCCTTTTTCGCCTTGGCGAGCGCGATCGCAACTTTGGCCAAACCGTCCTTGAAATAGACCTCCAAGGGGACAACGGTGAGTCCTTTTTGGGTCGTCGCGCCGAGCAGCTTACGGATCTCGCGCTTGTGCAGGAGGAGTTTGCGGGAACGAGCGGGGGGCGGATTGTTGTAGCTGCCGGGCCCGTAGTGCGAAATCGTCATCCCCTCCAGCCAAACTTCGCCGTTGCGCACGTGGGCGTACGCTTCGTTCAAGCTCGCCTTGCGATCACGCAGCGACTTGACCTCCGTCCCCGTGAGGACCAGACCGGCCTCCCACGTTTCCAGGAGATGGTAATCATGCCGGGCTTTGGGATTCCTGGCGATCGAGATTTTTTCCACGCTATCGTCGGCAAGATACGCATTGACTTGGGGTTATACAACATTCTAGATTGCCGTTCCTCAAAACGCCGCGCCGAAGTGGTGGAACTGGTAGACGCGCTGGCTTCAGGAGCCAGTGGGCGCAAGCCCGTGGGGGTTCGAGTCCCCCCTTCGGCATCAATACCGCGGAACTTCGGAATCGACCTCCCGCGACCATGCATCGATACCTCCCGCCAGGCTGCGCACGTTCGCGAATCCCGCTCCTGTGAGAATGTCGCGCGCCTTGAGCGAGCGCGGACCGTGATGACACAGCGTGACGATGTCGCCATGGCCGGAAAGCTCAGCCAAGCGACCCGGCAATTCTCGCAACGGAATCAGACGCGCGCCGGCGATGTGCGCGATCTCCGCCTCACGCGGCTCACGCACGTCCACGAGAACGAGCTCAGGCCTCCGCGCGCGTTCGCGCTCCAGCTCCAGAGCAGTGATCTCGGCCCCAGCCCCCAATCCCGAGCCCCCAGCCCCACAAAACGCCTCGTAATCGATCAACGCCGTTACGGTCGGACGGCTGCCGCACACCGGGCAGTCGGGATCCTTTTGCAACGTGAGCTCGCGGAACTGCATGCGGCGTCCGTCGAACAGGACAAGACGGCCGATCAACGATTCACCGAACCCGACGATCTGCTTGATCGCTTCCAAGGCCTGCAGCGAACCGATGATTCCCGGAAGGACACCGAGCACGCCGCCCTCGGAGCACGATGGAACGAGATCGGGCGGCGGCGGCTCTGCGTACAAGCAGCGGTAACACGGACCCTCTTTGGCGTAGAACACCGAGACCTGTCCGTCAAACCGGAACACCGAGCCGTACACGTTCGGTTTGCCGAGGAGCACGCAGGCGTCATTCACGAGATACCGCGTGGGGAAATTATCGGAGCCGTCGACCACGACGTCGAAACTCTGGAGGATTTCGAGCGCGTTGCCGGACGTGAGCCTTTCACCAAACGTTTGGAGCTGCACGTGCGGGTTGACGTCGTGCAGCCGCGCGCGCGCGGACTCGATCTTCGGCGTGCCGATCGCGGCGGTCCCGTGGATGATTTGACGCTGCAGGTTGCTGCGATCGACGAGATCGAAATCGACGAGCCCGAGCGTCCCGACGCCTGCCGCAGCGAGGTATAACGCCGCCGGTGAGCCCAATCCGCCCGCGCCGACGAGCAACACCCGAGCGCTTTTGAGTTTGGCCTGGCCGTCGAGACCTACATCAGGAAGCGTGAGGTGCCGGGAGTACCGCAGTAGCTCTTCATGCGACAGCGGCGTCAATTTCCGGTCGCTGCCCCGGCGATCTGGTAGACCTGTGGCTCGGCGTGCAGCAGATCGGCGAGGGATACGCTGGCGAGCACTTCATTGATGCGCCGCTCGAGCAGGCGCCAGACGGGACGAATGCTGCAGGCGGTCGCCGGATCGCAGCGCTCATCGTCCACGCGGTGCAGGTCGCAATTCACTTCGAACGTCACGTGCTCGGACGCCTCCATGACGTCCTTCACGCTCACGGCCCGAGGCTCGCGCGCCAGCATGTAGCCGCCGCGCGCGCCGCGCACCGACTCGACTAAGCCGGCGCGGCGTAGTCGCAACAGGATCTGTTCGACGTAGTCATGGGGGAGCCGTTCCTGCTCGGATAGCTCGCGGGCGGCGAGGGGCCCTTTGCCCGCGTGCCGGGCCAGATGGATCGAGACGATTAAGCCATATTCCGCCCAGGTTGTAACGCGCATGGGGGGAATATGCGAGAGCCGTTATCGGGATTCAATGGCTCTGGACGTGCTCAAGCCGTGGGCTGAGACTGCCGCCCACCTGCAGGACGAACGCGTTATGGTTGTTTGGATCATTGCGCTGCAGCCACAACACGCGCGCGTTCACGTTCGTCATGAGCGTTCGGCCGCTGAAGATGTCGGCGCCAAGCCCGCCATGCGCACCCTGCGCCACGCCGCGATCACCACCAATCTGCGGGAAGCCTGCCAGCAGCAGCCCGACCTCGGCGTAAAAGCGTCCCCATGCGGGATGGAGCGAAGGCTCATAGCCCGGGGCAAACAGGATGGCGTACGGCCTACAGTTGCCAGTGCAGCCCGTCTTCACGGTGAGGGGGGCGTAATCGATCTGCAAACCGAGCGATCCCCCCTTCTTTTGATCCCGGCGGAAGCGGACGCCGAACGTCGGGCCGCGGCCTTCCAGGGCTCCACTGAGCGGCGCCAATACGCCAACGGCCGGCCCGAGGGTGCCATTCAGCAATTTCGTGTTCGCCGGACTCCCGAATGCGAAGGACACGTTGGCGCGCCCCTCGAGCGCCTTGATAGCGCTGTTCGGGACTTGAAAGAAGCGTCCCTCGACGAGGGCGGCGGCCTGGTTGCCAAGATTTATGCGGACGCCGAGACCGAAGCCCAGTCCGAGCTCGTTGCTCGTCTGCGCGGATGTGTTGCAGCCCAGGAGCGAGAGTAGTGGATCTTGGTCGAGGACCCGCGCCAGGCCCACTTCAGTGGACGCGTATGGCGCGACGCCTTTCGCGCCGATGGGATAGTAGTTCGACTCGAGACTGATGAACGTCATCTGCCGGACGCAGCTGTTGTTCGAGAGATCGCCGTAGCGCGACACGCCAACGCCCACCTCACCGTCGTCGCTGGAGAGAAACACGAGGCTGCCGCCGAACGATGTGAAGGAGTTGCTGCCGCCGGAGCCGTTTTCGAGTGACATGCTCGAGACTGTGGGGCCGATGCGCGCGCGGCGCTGCGCGGCGGCATTGCCGGCGACCGCGAGCGCGAGGAGGACAATCGTCAGGGTACGCATGGGCAAATTTTTACCCCGCCGCGCTCGCGAGTGCCGTGACTGCGGTCACTTCATGAGGACACCCACCACGATACCAGCCGCGTTCATGCGAATGAGCCAGGCCCAGCAGGTCGCCATCTGCAGCGACTTCACTTTGACGTACCACACGCTGCTGCCAATCATCGCGAGACAAATCGGGAGCCACAGGACGGTGGCGAATTCCATTCCCGCAAAGACTCCCCCGCCCTGCACCCACAGCGCGCCGCGGAATTGGCCGTAGAGCCAGGCGAACAGCACGCCATAGACCAGCGACAGGACCGCCGACTTCACCAGCGCGGGACCCATGAAGCTCTTCATCTCCTCCGGCGACATGTGCCCGCCCATCGCTGCCACCCCTGCGGTATTGAACACCTTGCTCCACACGACCCAGTCCACCAGGTACACGACGACCCCTGCGATCAGACCGGCAACGATCCAGCTGTTCATTGGTGCGTCTCCGATGTGAGAGTCATTTCTCCTGCTCCCGCTCGCCCGGCACACCCAGCTCCGTCATTGCCCGCAAATCGAGCACCTCGTCCAGCTCCTTCCCCTTCAACAGTCCCTTCTCCATCACCAGCTGGCGCACGGTGACGTTTTTCGCGACGGCTTCCTTCGCCAGTTTCGCGGCCTCGGCGTAGCCGATTTTCGGCGCGAGGGCGGTCACGAGCGCTGGACTGCGCTCGAGCCAGTGCGCGCTCTGTGCCGCGTCCGCCTCGATTCCGTCGACGCAGCGCTCCGCCAGCACGCGCGTCGCGTTGGTGAGAATCATCATCGAGAACAGCAGATTGTGCGCGATGACCGGCATCATCACGTTCAGCTCGAGCTGTCCCGCCTCGGCCGCCGCGGTCACGGTCACGTCGTTGCCGATCACCTGGAAGCAGACCTGATTCACCATTTCGGGAATCGAGGGATTCACTTTCCCAGGCATGATGCTCGACCCCGGCTGCACCGCCGGCAGCACGATCTCGGCGAGACCGGTGCGCGGTCCGGACGCCAGCAGCCGCAGATCGCTCGCGATTTTGCCGAGGTCGGCGGCGTAGGTACGCACGGCGCCCGAGAACGCCGTCGCGTCACCCATCGATTGCATAAGCTGCACCCGGTCCTTGCCCTCGCGTAGCTCGAGCCGCGTCATCGCGCGCAGGTGCTTGACCATCAGCGCCGGATACCGTGGCTCGGCGTTGAGTCCAGTGCCGACCGCCGTTCCGCCGATCCCGAGATCACGCAGGTCGTCGGCCGTGCGCACGATCCGATCGCGGTTACGCTCGACGGTGTGCCCGTACGCGGCGAACTCCTGGCCAAGCCGGATCGGCGTTGCGTCCTGGAGGTGGGTGCGGCCTGATTTCACTATTCCGTCGAATGCTTTGCCCTTCGCCGCGAACGCCCGCGCGAGGCGCGTGAGTGCCTCGGTCATCGTCGCCAGCTGCGATAAGGCAGCGAGGCGGATCGCGGTGGGGATCACGTCATTCGTCGATTGCGCCATGTTGACGTGATCGTTGGGATGGACCGGCTTGTACTCGCCCCGCTTGCCACCCAGCAGTTCGTTGGCCCGATTCGCGAGGACCTCGTTGCAATTCATGTTGTGCGAGGTGCCGGCCCCGGCCTGGTAGGGATCGACGACGAAATGCTCGCGATGCCCGCCGGCGAGCACCTCATCGGCGGCCTTCACGATCGCATCCGCGAGTTTGGGGTCGAGACGGCCGGTTTCCCGATGCGTGAGGGCGGCGGCTTTCTTGATCTGGATGACGGCGTCAACGAAGGCGGGGAGCGGTCGGAGCGTGGAGATCGGGAAATTCTGGCGCGCGCGTTCGGTCTGTATGCCCCACAGCGCATCGGCAGGCACTGGCATCTCTCCCAGCGGGTCACGCTCGACGCGCGTCGGATTCACTGCCGCCACCATGCCTCCTTCGGTTCGTCCGCCGTTCGTGTCGAGCCAAGAATCGCCCATAGAGTCTGTCCTCGCTAGCGCCGGCGGAACCAACCGACGGTAAACAGGTCTTTTGCCGCCCTCGCGCCGTGCGTCCGCACCAGCAGATACACACCCAGCACCGTCAACAGAATCGTCGTGTAGAAGCGCCACAGCAACAGCATCATCACCTGATGCCCCGGACCGAAGTCGCCCGCGAATCCCGAGAGGAACGCGACCTCGATGCCGCCACCGCCCGACGGCAAGGGCACGACCAGCGGCGCATGCAGCAGGGCCAGCGATCCGAAGAACATTACGCTGAACGGCGGCGCGTTCGGATGACCCCAGACGAGCACCGGCAAAATCAGCGCACGCGCGGCAAGACTTACGACCGTGAGCAGCGCGCCCGCGAACAACACCCACCACGGCGCGCGCCGGACGTGCGCCAGGGCGACACGCCACTGCCGCCGCACACGATGCCGGATGGCGCCGGGACGCACCAGCCGCTGCAGCGTCCAAATGACGATCAGTGCCACCAGCACGATGAGCTCGATGCCCAACAGGTCGCGGGCCAGACTATGCGACAGGAACCGGTCCGCCGCCTCGCTCCAATCGGGGACGTAGTACGCCGCGAGGGCGATCGCCACGATGCCGAACACCGGCCATTCGGCCGCGACTTCCACGCCGAGCGCTACCAGCCCCGTGACGACCCGCAACCCCGACCACGTCATGCCGAGAAAACGGGCCGGCTCGCCGCCGAGCCGGTTGGGTGTAAAGGTGGACGCCGCCTCGCCGTACAGGTTCAGGCGTAGAGCGTCGCGAAACTCGAGTCGTCCACCGGCGGCCCAGCTGGCGAGCTGAATGCGCCACGCGCGCGCGATGCAGTCGACAGCCAGCAGTAGAACCGCGAGAAGGTGATTCAATCGGAACAGTCGCCGAGCGGATAGAGGAAGCCGCAATTGGGGCACGGATTCTTGCAGCCCCACGGCTTGGGCTGGACCTCGGCGCCGCACCGCATGCACCGAGGCCGCGGTTTAGGCGATCCGGTAGACGCCGGTGAGGAAGGGATTGGAGTGGCGCTCCCGTCCGATGGTCGTTTCGGGTCCATGTCCACTATAGACGATCGTCTCGTCCGGTAGCGGGAGCAACTCGCGCTCGATACTAGCGATCAGTGTCTCGAAGTCACCACCGGGCAGGTCTGTGCGGCCAATAGAGCCCGCAAACAATACATCGCCGGTTAGCGCGACGCCCGGTCCGACCAGACACACGCTTCCTGGGGAGTGCCCGGGTGCGTGCCGGACCTCGAAGGTCAGGACGCCGACCTGCAGCCGGGCGCCGTGCGACAGGTCTCGATCTGGAGGCGGCAGCCGATCCGGCCGCGGGAGCCCAAACCACCCCGCCTGGTCCGGCACCGCGTCATAGAGCGCGCGGTCCGCAGGATGGAGCCACACAGGCACCCCCGCTTCGGCGGCGATGCGCGGGACGCCGAGGACGTGATCGACGTGCGCGTGCGTCAACCAGATGGCGACTGGCTTCGCGCCCGATTCCTCGACTTTGTGGAGGATCAGACCGGCTTCTTCGCCGGGATCCACGATGGCGCACTCGCCCGCTTGCTCGTCGATGACGAGATAGCAGTTCTCGGCGAACATGCCGTTGGGGATCTGAACGATCTTCACCTTGTGCCTTTACCGTCGCCCTGCGCTTCGCGCAGCGATTTGAGGTACTTCTCGACCGCGATCGCCGCGGTCGTCGCGTCGCCGACCGCCGTCGTAATCTGGCGGGTCACCTGACTGCGCACGTCCCCCGCGGCGAACAGTCCTGCCATCGAGGTCATCATCCGGTTATCGGTGATCAGATAGCCGGCGGCGTCATGGTCCACATGGCCTTCGACGAGCTGTGTATTGGGCTTGAACCCCACGAAAATGAACACGCCGCCCACGTCCAGATTCGCACGCGCACCGGTCGTATTGTCCTCGAGCACGGCATGCGTGACGCCCTTCGCGTTCCCGACGATCTCCGGCACCACGGTGTTACGGATGACCTCGATCTTGGGATTCGCGAAGGCGCGCTCCTGGAGGAGCTTGGAGGCCCGGAAATCATCGCGCCGGTGCACCAGGTGCACCTTGCTCGCATAGCGCGTGAGATAGTCGGCTTCTTCGACGGCGGCATCGCCACCGCCCACGACGGCGAGTCGCTCACCCTTGAAGAACGCGCCGTCACACACGGCACAGTAGGAAACGCCCTTTCCAGCAAATTCCTTTTCGCCGGGCACGCCCAGCTTGATCGGTGTGCCGCCGGCGGTGAGGATCACGGCCTGCGTGCGGTAGGTGTCCCCCCGGGCGGTCTGCACGTCGAACCAGCCGTCGGCGTCCCGCTTGATTCGCTCGACCGTGTCGGTGACGATCTCCGCGCCGAACTTTTTCGCGTGCTCGGCCATCTTCTGCGCCAGCTCCCACCCCTTGATGCTCTCGAAGCCGATGTAGTCTTCGATCAGATCGGTGTTGAGCAGCTCCCCGCCCGGCGCGCCGCGCTCGATCGTGACCGCCTTCAGCATGCCACGGCCGGCGTAGAGCGCGGCGCACAGCCCGGCCGGGCCGGCGCCAACGATGACCACGTCGTAGATCCGTGCGGTACGGTTCGTCATGCGTTCCGAAATTCCAGTCGCGGAGGGTCACCCTCCCCCACCAGGGCGCGCGCCAGGTGCGCACGAAATTTCACGGTTTCGAATTCGATCTCGGGTCGCTGCGGCCCGGCCAGCTTCTCGAGTGCCGCCGCTCCAACGACGACGGTGCCGTGGCGGTTCCCGCGGGCCCGATGTAGCAGCGCGGCGGCAGCCTGAATGAGGCCCTGCCACACGCGCGCCTCGTCTTCCTTAATAATAGAACGCCAGACTGTTTCCAACGCTTCGTGCGCTAACCAGAAATCGCCGCGATTAAACAGATCCTGGGCGTGTTCGAGGTAGCGGCGGCGGTCCGCAGCGGCCATCAGCTTTCTGCCGTCAGCCATCCGTGGTTTGCAGACGGCTGACGGCAGATGGCTGACGGCCAAGCGTCAACAGGTTCAACGCTCCGTGACAGCTGGAGATGGTGCCGATGAGCACTTCTGTGGAATGGCTTGCGCCAGCCTCTTCAACCAGGCGATCGCCTGCGCGCACCGCATCGGCCGCGAACATTCCGACGCCGAAGACTTGATGCTTGCACACGAATAACGCCGGCCCGCTCACCGGGCGGCCGCCGGCCCGCAGCCGTTCCGCAAGCTCGTGCACCGCGTCCGCCATCTCCCACGTGCGCGGCGACCCGATCGCGGGACAAAGCGCCGGCTCGATGCAGTGCGTCGGACAGATCCAGTCGGCAAACGAGACATAGCGGGTGTCGTCGGCGCCGCGACGGTCGTAGGGCGTCGGGAAGTCTCCGGGAACAGGTTCGACCGAGATCGTGCGGTTCGGCCAGCGGGTGCGCGCGCGGCGCAGGACCCACTCGAACATGAGATGAGGCATGTGGGGGGACGGAACGATGTAATCGTCGGGCGGATGGGCGAATGGGCGGATGGGCTGTAAGAACTCATCGAAGAAAAGCGTCCAATCCGAAACGACAAACTCGCGATCTCGCGCCTCGCCGAGTTCACGGCGAGCCTGACAGTCGGGATTCTGATCGACAACGATGACAGTCCGATAATCGGTCTTCCCGCGCGCCTTGGCCTTCGCCAGTTGGGACGCGTAGAAGGTGCCATAACATCCACCGCCGACCACGACAACGTCTCTCAGCGGATGAGTCTCCCACCATCGATTACCAGGACGGTGCCGGTGGCGTAATCGGTGCCCTCCAACAGAAACCGCACGGCTGCGACGACATCGTCTGGCGAGCCGAGACGCTGCAGCGGCGTTGAGTCGCGGATATGCTCGCGCGCCTTCTCGTCCCAGTCGTCCGGTAGCAGCACGGCTCCTGGCGCGA
>QHUF01000281.1 GCA_003221075.1 Gemmatimonadota bacterium | reverse complement strand
TACGTGTTGCCGACCGGCGTATACGAAGGCGCGGTGGTCAGGACGTCCCGCACCGAGTCGATGATGTTGCTCGAGCCGAGCCAGTAGAACGTGGCGATGATCGCGTCGCCGTGGTGCGGGTTCCCCACGTTGAAACCCTTGATGAGTAGTCTCCCGCTGCCGCTGAGAGTGCCGGTCTCCTTGTCAAGCGCGATGCCGTTCGCCGAGTAGGAAAACAGGGGGACACCAGGATTGCGCCGCTCCGGGCCGACGGATTCAGTGCACGCGATCGCGATCAGCACGACTGCCAGCCCAGCACGACACGCAACCCTTGTCCTCTTCATGCTCCTGCCTCCGTGGTCAGAACGCTCCGATGTTGAAGGTCCTGCTCTCCGCCCCAGTCACCCCTGCAGCGCTAACCACGAGCGTGTAGCCATTCCCGAGCTGATCGATGCTCAGATCCGAGAACGTCGCCACTCCGTTGACGGCCGTCACCGTCGTTGTGCCGGACAATTTGCCGGGGAGGAGGAGGCCGCCGTTGTGGCCGATGGCGATGGTCACCGAGCCGTTGAAGCTGGTTATCGGGTTGCCTGCTGCATCCAGTACCGTGACCTGGACCGCGGGCTGAATAGTCAGCAGCGGTAGCGTCGTACTCGGCTGAACGGTGAACGCGAGGTGCAGCGGCGGGTTCAGCGCGAGCAGCGTGGCGAGCCAGGTGCGTGGCGGACTCTCGGCGAAATACCAGGTCCACTGCGGATCGACCGAGCCGGTCGCGCCCTGAAGGGCGTAGTCGCCCTCAGTGACGATCAACGTGTCGGCCCCGTCGGCGAAGCGCGTAAAACCTGCTGGGGGATCGCGGCCGACCAACCCGTCCCCCAACGTCACAGCATAGGCGAGTGCACCGGGGCCGGTCGCGATCGAGCCCGGACCTGCAGCCAGCGTGCCCGAGCCGGACCCCCACGCGGAGCGGTGCGCACCCACGGCTTGCGCCGCGACGGCGTTGACGCCGGACCACGCGGACAGCAGACACCCGGCGTCGGTAACTGGGGACGAGAAGACCGCATCCACATTGAGAACCGTGGCATCGTCGGGGTTCGGGTCGGGAAAGTTCTGCACGTTCGTCGCGACATACGTGGCCATCGAGTAACCACCGGCCGTGACGTACTCGACGAGCGTGTAGGTATTCCCGACCACCGTCGCAGCGCCGTTGTCGCCGTCGGACAGGTGGTCGAACACCTTCGTGATCGTATTCGTCGACCCGCGCCAGAAGAATGTTGCGACGATCGCGTCGCCGCGGTGGGGGTTCGTCGGGTTGAACCCCTGACCGATCTCGATACCGGTCTCGCCCATCACGCCGGCAAACTGGTCGAGGACAACGCCCGTCCCCTCACCCGCGGCAAACGCAGGAGGTCGGAGACCGACGCGCTGAGGGCCGGTGGACTCACTACACGCCGCGACAAGGAACGCGGCTGCCGCAAGTCCAGCTCGCTTGTGCATTTTAGAACGCTCCGATGTTGAAGGGAGCACTCTCCGCGCCGAACACGTTCGAGGCGCTGACCACCAGTGTGTAGCCGTTCCCCAGCTGGTCGATGCTCAGATCCGAGAACGTCGCCACGCCGTTGACGGCCGTCACCGTCTTTGTGCCGGACAGCGTGCCGGGGAGGACCGTGCCCCCGTTGTGGCCGATGGCGATAGTCACCGATCCGTTGAAGCTGGTGACCCGGTTGCCTCCTGCGTCCAGTGCCGTGACCTGCACCGCTGGCTGAATAGCCAGCAGCGGTAGCGTGGTACTCGGCTGGACGGTGAACGCGAGGTGCAGCGGCGGGTTGAGCGCGAGCACCGTGGCGAGCCAGGTGCTCGGCGGACTGTCGGCGAAGTACCAGGTCCACTGCGGATTGACGGTGCCGATCGCGGCCTGCAGCGCAAAGTCGTTCTCGATCACCATCATCGCGTCGGACCCGACGCCCAAGGTCGTAAACCCAGGCGGCGGATCGCGGCCTGCCAGAGCGTTCGACATTGTCATTGCATACGCCAGCGCACCCGCGCCAATCGAAATCGAGCCGGGACCCGCGGGCGTGATGCCCGAGCCCAAACCCGACGCGGTGCGGTGTGCGCCCAGCGACTGCCCCGCCACCGTGTTCACGCCGGTCCAGGCGGAAATGGCTACTCCGCCTTCAGTGACGGGCTGTGACAAGTACGCGCCCACGGCAAGAATGTCGCCCTGGAAAGGATCGGTGTTGGGATCAGGGAAACCCTGCACGTTCGTCGCGACATACGTAGCCATCGAGTAGCCGCCGGACGTCACGTAGTCGACCAGCGTGTACCGATTGCCGACGGGCGTATACGTCGGAGCGGTCGTCAAGACATCGACGACCGAGTCGATGATGTTGGTCGAACCGACCCAGAAGAAGGTCGCGACGATCGCGTCGCCGCGGTGCGGGTTCGTCGGGTTAAATCCCTTGATGATCAGCGTGCCGATCTCGCCCAGCGTGCCGTTCTGCTGATCGAGAGCGATCCCAGAAGAGCCGTTGGCAACGGTGGCAAACGAGGGTGTCCACTGGAACGGCTTGTTCGGGGATCCAACAGGCTCGCTGCCCGCGGGTCCAGCGGACTCGCTGCACGCCGTCGCCAGCAAGGCGGTTGCCAAAAAGACTGAAAGGTTCGTGATCGTGGTCTGAGTGCGCATGGAATCCTCCTGCGGCGCTTGGTCGGCAAGGTTCGGACCAAGACCCCAGCAGAAGGGGGGGCTTCGCACATTCGGACGGAGGGGCATCGCTGAGGCGCCCCCTCAACGGCTTATGGCCTTGCTGCAACAAAAGGATGCCGCGCCAGCGCGTCAGGATTAGCCGGCGCGGCGGTCAAGGTCGAAGTCGCCCAAGACCATGACATCGCTCGGCGGTCGCCCGAAGCGTTCACAGATCTGACGGCGCTGACTCGCGTCCATCACCACGATGAGATCGGCGGTGCGGACGCCATCGGCCGTCACGGGCCGCGACCGGTGGTCGGACAGGTTCACTGCGTGGCGCTTGGCCGCGTCTACCGCCTCGGTCGGCGGAGGCCGGTTAAAGCCTATGAAGCCGGCCGACTGCACCTCGATGCCGAGCGGCCGGAGATCTCGGTCAAGCAGTGCGGCAGCCATGGGGCTGCGGCAGATGTTGCCGTAACAGACGACCAGAAGAGTTCTCGGCCGCGCCCGCCCGCGCAGCGCTTCGAGGGCCTTCCGCCGTCGAAACGGGTGGAGCAGGCGTTCGGGGGTGCGGCGTACACGCATGAGAAGGTCAGTCATCAAGTCGCTACTCCCTGGGAAACGAAGACGGGCAGCGCTATGTCGACACGGTGTGGTTGCAGCGCTGCAACGCTGACGCGCCGGTCGCGCCCGCGGTGCCTCGCCAGCGGCAAGATATACACCGGCTCCGGTGGCCCGGTTCGTGCCTCAGCGGGTGGCGTGCGATACCTCGTTACCGGCGGCGCCGGATTCATCGGCTCCCATATCGTCGAGCGCCTTGTGCGCACTGGCGCGGAGGTCACCGTGCTCGACGACCTGTCGACCGGCCAGCGCGAGCATCTGCGTGCCGTGCGCGATCGGATCCGATTCATTCGGGGCGACGCCGTGCGGCTCGAGGTCTGTCGCCGGGCGATGCAGGGCGTCGGATGTGTCTTCCATCAAGCCGCCGTGACATCCGTGCCCAAGGCCACGCGAAACCCGCTCGGCGCCCATCATGCCAACGTGACCGCCACGCTCAACATCCTCGTGGCAGCCCAGGAAGCCAAAGTGCGTCGCGTTGTGTACGCCGGATCCACCGCGGCATACGGGGACGCTGCTGAGCTGCCCACTCACGAGCTGCTCCTGCCGCGCCCGCTCTCCACCTACGCGGCGGCCAAACTTGCGGGCGAGGCGTACTGCCAGGCCTTCTTCCGAACCCATGGGCATCTTTGGAGACGGCGGGCAGACGCGCGACTTCACATTCGTCACGAATGTCGTGGACGCGAATCTGCTCGCGTGCCACGCGCCCAGGGAGCAGGTCGCCGGCGAAGTCTTCAACATCGGGTGCGGCGCGGCAACCAGCATTTGCGACCTGTGGCGACGCATCGCGGACATCGTGGGCATCGACCTGGAGCCGCAACACGACGCCCCACGCGCGGGCGACGTGCGCCACTCGCTCGCCTCGATCGCCAAAGCGCGCGAGCACTTCGGCTACATGCCAAAAATGAATCTCGACGAAGGCCTCAGCCGCACGATCGAACATTTCCGCAAGCGTTTGCAGACGCCCGCGTCCGCGCCCGCACGCTTACGCATCGCGGTCTAGCCCTTGAGCATCACAAAGCCCCGTAACCGCGCAACTGGTTACGGGGCTTCTGTCTCTGTCCATGGGCCTGGGTAGAGTTGAACTACCGACCTCACGCTTATCAGGCGTGCGCTCTAACCACCTGAGCTACAGGCCCCACTCAGCGGCTGAGAGGCCAAGGGGCTGAGAGGCTGAGTTTGCCTCAGCCGCTCGGCCTCTGTGCCTCTCGGCCTCTAGCCTATTCCCATTCCCTCTTCGGTCCCTTCTTGGGCCGGAAGTCGTCCTCTTCCCCCTCGTCGAACTCATCGTCGAGGTCGTCGTAATCGTCTTCGTCGAGATCCTCATCGTCGAGCTCGTCTTCATCCAGATCATCATCGAAGTCTTCGTCGAGTTCCTTGTCCTCTTCGAATTCTCCGAACTCCTCGTCGACGTCGTCGCTCCTGCGCTTGAGCGACCAGTTCGCCGACGTCTCGCGGGCCAGCATTGCCCACCTCCGGGTGAGGTTTACGTCGAACGACCGAACTCCGGAACCCGTTCCCTGCTCCTACTCCTCCGACAACGCCCGCTTCTCGCTGCGGGCCAGCTTGCGGCGTTCCGTCGCGCCGAGTAGACGCTTACGCAGCCGCAACGAGGTCGGTGTCACCTCGATCAGCTCGTCGTCTTCGATGTACTCCAACGCCAGCTCCAAGGTCATCTGGCGTGGCGGCTCCAAGATAATCATCTCGTCCGCCGCCGTCGTGCGCATGTTCGTCAACTTCTTTTCCTTCGTCGCGTTCACGTCCATATCGCCAGGCCGGACGTGCTCCGCGATGATCATCCCCTCATAGACCGGATCCCCCGGCTGTACGAACATCGTACCGCGCTCCTGAAGATTGAAGAGGGCGAACGCCACGACTACCCCCTCCCGGTCCGCCACCATGACACCCCGGTTCCGGCCCGAGAGCGGGCCGGCCCACAAATCGTACTCGAAAAAGCGGTGGTGGATGATTCCCGTCCCCCGCGTATCCGTCAGGAACTCCGAACGATACCCCAGCAGCCCGCGGGCGGGGATCTTGAACCGCATCCGCACCATTCCCAGGCCGGGGTTCTTCATGTCCAGCATCGTGGCGCGCCGCGGCCCCAGCTTCTCCATGACCACCCCGACGTACCCTTCGGGACAGTCGATCATCAGCTCCTCATAGGGCTCGAGCCGCTCGCCATTGGGACCTTCCCGCGGAATGATCCGCGGCCGGCTCACCTGAAACTCGTATCCTTCACGACGCATCGTCTCCATCAGAATGCCGAGGTGCAGCTCGCCGCGCCCTGAGACCGTGAAGGCGTACGGCGTGTCCGTGTCCTCGACCCGCAGCGCGACGTTCCGCTCCAGCTCGCGGTACAGCCGCTCTCGCAGCTGCCGGCCGGTCACGAACTTCCCCTCACGACCCGCGAGCGGCGAATTGTTGACCAGCATGTCCACCGAGATCGTCGGCTCTTCGACCGCGATACCGGCCAGCCGGTCGAGGTGATCTGGTGCGGTCACCGTCTTCCCAATTTCGACCCCTGCCAGCCCCGCGACGGCGACGATCTCGCCGGCGGCCGCCGTCTCAAGCTCGACGCGCTCCAAACCTTCAAAAGCAAAAAGCTTCACGATCTTGGCCTGTTCGAACAACCCGTCACCCACAGGACCTGGCTCGCCAATCGACAGTAACGCAACCGTATCCCCGACATGCACCTGCCCCCGCTCGATGCGCCCGATCCCGATCCGTCCCAGGTAGGACGAATAATCGAGCGTCGAGATCAACATCTGGAACGGACCGGCCTCGGTTGCCTTCGGCGGCGGAATCGTTCCCAGAATCGTGTCGAACAGCGGCGTCAACGTCGTCCCCGGCTCGTCGAGCTCCAGTGTCGCCGTGCCCAGTCGACTCGACGTATAAAGGAAAGGACAGTTGAACTGCTCCGGCGTCGCCTCGAGGTCCATCAGCAGCTCCAGCACCTCGTCGTGCACCCGCATCGGCTCCGCGTCCGGGCGGTCGATCTTGTTGACCAGCACGATCGGCTTCAGGCCGAGCGCCAACGCCTTCCCCGCCACGAACCGCGTCTGCGGCATCGGTCCCTCGGCGGCATCGACGAGGAGCAGGAAGCCATCCACCATCCGCAGGATGCGCTCGACTTCACCGCCGAAATCGGCGTGCCCCGGCGTGTCCACAATATTGATTTTCGTATCGCTCCAGCGAACCGAAGTATTCTTGGCCAGGATCGTAATTCCGCGTTCACGCTCGAGCGGATTCGAATCCATGACGCGCTCCGCCACCTGCTGATTGGCGCGGAACACACCGGCCTGACGGAGCATCTGATCCACGAGCGTCGTCTTGCCGTGATCGACGTGGGCGATGATGGCGATGTTACGAATCTTCACTGAGTTACGGTCCCCTTAATGAGGGGCGCAGTATAAATGGGCGGCATAGGGCGGCACAAGGCGGCAACAGTCAAACCCCTTTGCCGCCCATTGCCGCCTATTGCCGCCCTAGTCGCACGTGGGCTCCTTCTCCACCTGCACCGTCACATGGGCGATCCCGAGTGCCCGCATCCGGTCCTGCACGGCCTCCAACACCGGCTGATTGTCGCTCGGGTTCTTGACCACGAGATGCCCGCTCATGGCGACGACGCCGCTCGTCACGGTCCAGAGGTGCAAGTCATGCACGGATTCGACGCCCGGCACCGACGCAATACGGTCGTGGACATCCGAGAGCGCGATGTGCCGCGGCGCGGCTTCGAGCAGCACATCGGTGCTTTCCTTTACCAACCGCCAGGCACTGATCAGGACCAGCGCGCCGATCAGCACAGAGATGAGGGGATCGGCCAACACCCAGCCTGACGTGATGACGATGAGCCCGGCGATGAGCGCGCCCACCGACCCCAGCAAGTCGCCCAGGACGTGCAGGTACGCGCCGCGCTGGTTGAGCGAGTGTTCATGCCCGCGGTGCAGGACGATGACGGCCGCGAGATTCGCGACGAAGCCGACCGCCGCGACGGCGAGGAGCAAGGGTCCATTCACGATTTGCGGGACACGGAGCCGGTGCCATGCCTCGACGCCGATGCCGACCGCGATGGCGAACAACACCGCGCCGTTGATGAGCGCCGCGAGAATCTCGAGGCGCATGAACCCAAATGACCGCTCGGGGGTCGCCGGGCGTTGCGCGATCCACGCGGCGACGAGCGCCAGGCCGAGTGCGGCGACGTCTGCGAGCATGTGCGCAGCGTCTGCGAGCAGCGCCAGCGAACCCGAGAGCCATCCGCCGATCAGCTCGACCAGCATGACGATGGCGGTAATTACCAGCGCCAACGTCAGGCGGCGTCGAGTCTCGACGTTGATTGGCGCGCGATAGGTGCAGTGGGCTTCAGCGGGGAGCACGGATGTATCCTCGGCGCAAATCTAATACTATTAGGCCGTGAACGTCCTGGGTTTGCGGCTGCTGGCCATCGTCGCGCTCGTCCTGGCCAACGCCTTCTTCGTGGCGGCGGAATTCGCGCTTGTCGCGTCCCGGCGCACACGGATCGAAGCGATGGTGCGGCGCGGCGACCGGAAAGCGCGCGTCGTGCGCAAAGCCCTCGGCGATCTGTACCGGCTCCTATCTGCGACGCAGCTCGGCATCACGCTGACATCCATCCTGCTCGGCTACGTGGCCGAGGATACGGTCGCCCACCTGTTTCGGGACTGGTTTCGGGCTTTGCCGCCCGCGCTCGATTTCTTGACCCGCGGCGGCATCGCCTCCGTCGTTGCCGTCGGCACGATCTCCTTCCTGCACGTGGTGTTCGGCGAACTCGTGCCGAAGACATGGGCGATCACGCACCCGGAAGCCACGAGCCGCTGGGTCGCATCACCGCTCATCATGTTTTCGTGGATCACGCGCCCGTTCAACTTCGTGCTGAATGTGAGCGCGCGCATCGTGCTCCGGCTGCTCGGCATCAAAAGCTCGAGTCCTGAACTCGATCGCGTGCACTCCCCTGAAGAGATCCGCATGCTGGTCCAGCAGAGCCGCAAGACGGGCGGCCTGGGCGCGGGCGACGCGCGCCTGCTGGAAGGCGTGTTCGAGTTCAGCGAAAAGAATGCGCGCGACGTGATGACGCCGCGCACCCAAATGGTCGCCCTCCCCGCCGAGGCGTCCCTCGCCGAGGCCGCGGACCGCGTCGCGGCCGCGGGACGCTCACGCTATCCCGTGACCGGCGAATCGCTCGACGACGTCGTCGGCACCGTGCACGCCAAGGATATCCTCCGCGGCTTGCTGTCCGGCGCGGAAGCGCCCGTGCAGGACATCGCTCGGCCAGCCTTCTTCGTACCGGGGACGCGCGAAGTGGAAGACGTGTTGGCGGACATGAAACGCCAGAAGGTACATCTCGCCATCGTACTCGACGAATTCGGCGGGACGGCGGGGCTCGTGACGATGGAAGATTTGCTCGAAGAAATCGTGGGCCCGATCTACGACGAGTACGACCAAGTCCCGGCGGCAGCGCCGGCGGGCGCGACGAGCAGCGCAGGCAGCGGCGTCCCGATTTTGCCCGGCAGCACCGAGATCAGCGACATCAATCGGATGCTCAAGCTCCACCTCGACGACGCCGACTACACGACGATAGGCGGGCTGTTGTTCGGGCAGCTCGGCCGCCTGCCCAAGGTGGGGGACCGCGTCAATCTGCAGGACGCGACGTTCGAGATTCTCGAGATGGACGGCCGGCGCGTGGGGCGGGTGCGCGTGTGGCCGACGACTGCGCACGTACCGGAGCCGTCGAGCTAGTCGCCTGGCTGCCGGCGGGCGCCCACCAGCTGCACGGCCAGCTCCAACGACGCCCGCATCGACCCCGCATCGGCGATCCCCTTCCCCGCGATGTCGAACGCCGTCCCGTGATCGGGTGACGTGCGGATGAACGGCAGGCCTAAGGTCACGTTCACGCCGGTGCCGAACCCCGAGACTTTCACCGCCGTCATTCCCACGTCGTGATAGGGCGCGAGCACCGCGTCGAATTCGCCGCGCAACGCGCGCACGAACACGGTGTCGGCCGGGAGCGGCCCCGCGGCGTCGAGCGCCGTCGCCGCCGGCCGGAGCAGACGGTCGTCCTCGTCGCCGAACAACCCGCTCTCGCCCGCGTGCGGGTTCAGCGCGCAGAGCGCCAGTCGCGGCGAGGCGATACCCCACCACTGGCGCAGCGCATCGGTCGCGATGCGGCCCGCCTCCACCACCCGCTCGGTCGTGACCGACGCGATCGCGTCCCGCAACGAGAGATGCGTGGTCACGAGCACGACGCGCAGCCGCCCCGTCGTCAACATCATCGCCACGGGAATGTCACCGGCGATGTGCGCGAGGAATTCCGTGACGCCCGGAAAGCGATAGCCGGCGGCGTGCAGCGCCAGCTTGTTGACGGGCCCGGTGACGATGGCGTCGGCTTCACCTGAGAGCGCGAGCCGCGCGGCGGCCTCGATGTTCTGGGCGGCCGCCCGGCCGGCTTCGAGATCGCTCGGCGCCTTCGCCCCGTCGTCCCAGCCGCCGACGATGCGGACATCCGCCTCGAGAGGCTGCCGCAGCGCTTTGCGCACCACTTCGGGGCCGATTCCTCGCGGATCGCCCACGGCCACCGCGAGACGCGGCCGGGGAGCAGGAGGCGGGGAGGGCACCAAGGCTAGAGTCTGATGTTGATGTAAATCTGGCGCCGCAGTTGATCGATGAAATGCCGGATCGCGAGCTGGTCCCCGAGCGACTGGCGGATCCGCAGCTTCACGTCCTCGAACGCCAGCTCGCCTGCGTCGTGGCGGCCGGTCACTTCGAGGACCACAAACTTGGTGCGCGGCGCGTCGGCCCCCTCCACGATCACCGGCTTCAACCCGGTCGTCGTGTCGCCTGCAAGAACCTTCTGGTATTCCGGCGACAGGTCCGTGAACGGGGCATCCTCAGCCAGCTTGGGCTCCAGCGGATCGGCGTAGATCTTCGCCAGGGAGTCGAAGGATGCGTGCACGCCCCCACGGCCGAGGGCGTCGTGTAGCGAATCGGCCCGGCGCCGGGCGATGGCGATCTGTCCCGCGCTGATCTCGGGGGTGATGAGGATGTGACGGGCCAGAATCTCGGCCGGCTGTGTGCGCTCGACGTTGATGATGTGGAATCCGAACGACGTCTCGACCGGGCCCGCGATCTCCCCCGGCCGGACCCGGAACGCGACATCCTCGAATTCCTTCACCATGACGCCGCGCCGGAACCAGCCAAGCTCGCCGCCCTGGGCCGCGGAGGCGCTATCGCGGGAGAACCGCTTCGCCGCGGCCGCGAAATCGGCGCCTGGATGCCGCAGCTCCACGACGAGCGACTCGGCGAGCTGCAGCGCACGCTGCCGGGAGGCCGAATCGGGCACCGGCTTGAGGACGATCTGCCGGAACGAAACCGTCGCGGGGCGCTTCGGCTGCTGTTCCTTGTTCTGCTCCCAGAATTCGCGCATCTGCGCATCGGTCGGCGGAATCGGGCGCAGCTTTCCCTTCTGTCGCTGCGCCTCGATCAGGCGCTGCGCGTACAGCTGCCGACGCTGCTCATCCGCCAGCCAGCGGCGCCACTCCTCGACCGACCCAAACCGCGCCTGACGGATCTGATCGCGGAAATCGTTCTCCGTGCTGAACTGCTTGCGGACGTTCTGGTACGTCTGCTCCACCTGATCGAGTACTTCCTGGTCCGTCACCTTGATCGTGGTGTCGCGCTCCGCCTGCTGCACCAGGATTTCCAGCTCGACCAGACGGTCGAGGATTTGCCGCCGCATCGTGGCCAGGCCCGCGGAATCGGTCGGCAGCGCCTGGCCCTGGGCCTGCTGCTGGACCATTTCTTCTTCGATTTGTGACGCCAGAATCGGACGCGTCCCCACGATCGCCACGATGCGATCGAGTGTCTGATCCGCGGCCGGCGTGGGAGCGCGTTGCTGCGCGGCAGCGGTCGTGACGGCACACGCCGTCAGAAGACCAAAGAGAAGTCTCATCTCGGTGCCTGCCTCTTCGTCGTGTCGATCGGTGCCGGTCCCGGCGCGGGCGTCATGCGCGGCGCATTGGACGCCTGGGCCGAATCGGCCCGAATCTCCTGGCCGCGCTCCACTGCGCGCCGCACGCCCGCCGCATCCACGTTCCACCGCGCGTCCGCGAGCAGCGTATCGGCCAGGAATGCGGGCAAGGGAAAGAAGCGCGCCCGTCCGTGGAACACGCGATCGAAGTAGTCGTTGACGCGTCCCATCGCGAAATTGGTGCGTTTTTCGGGCGACGGCCCGCCCGAATCGTGGAGCACCGCGGCGGACAAGTTCAGGAGCGTCGTGATCTGAACCATCGTGGAGTCGTGCTCGTCGCGCACGCGCTGCCAGTCCTCCGCGGTCAGCGTGACCTTGGCGGAGTCCGCCTGCTGCAGCATCAGCTGTTGCTGCGCGAGCGACTTCAGGAATTGGTTGATCTGCTCGTCGTTCGCCTGCGGCAATGCGCTCAGGATCTGCGGATCGAGCGCGTTCAGCCAGCGCGCGAAGTCCCGGACCTTCAGCGATCCGCCGCGATACTTCACGAGCACCCGGTTGCTCGACCGCGCGGCGTCCATATCCTGCACCGCGGCTTTCGCGTAGGCGGGCGCCCGGCTCACCGGCTCGATCTTCCGCTTGATGACGAGGCTATCGACGTACAGTGAGTCGCCGTGCTGCGACATCCGCTCCTGCAGGCCGAGGCGGAACGAATCCCGGACCTCGGCCAGCGGCGGACGGCGAATGATGTGATACCCAAACTGGCTTTTCACGACCCCGCTGACCGCGCCGGGCGCGAGCTGCCAGGCCGCGTCATCGAATTCTCCCACGAACTGACCTCTTGTGGAGAGACCGAGCGATCCGCCTGCGACCTTCGATCCCGGATCCTCCGAATACCGTGAGGCGAGCTGTGCGAAGCGAGCGCCCGCCGTGCGCGCCTGCGGCAGCAGCTGGTCGGCCTGACTATGCTTCTGCGCATCGAGTCTGATGAGTGCATTCCCATCAGTCGCCTTGGCGCCCTGGGCCGGCATGACCCGGAACAGGATGTGCTGGAACACGCGGTATGGTCCGCTCTGATACGCCGAATCCAGTTGTTGGGGCGTCAGGTCATGCCCCGTGACGATCCGGTCGTGGAACCGTTGCCACTTGAGCCGGGACACGACGGGCCACATCGCCGCGGCCGCCGTGGCCGAATCGCGCAGGTTTTTCCCGTCGGCCAGCGCTTGGGCGAATAGCGTGTATTCCACCCAGTAGCGCGACACCCGGCTCAGCGTGAGCGGATCGAGCGGGACCTGCTTGCTCTCACCCGCCCAACCGGCGAGCCGATCGACCGTCAAGGTCTGGTCATTGGCGCGCGCGACCACGTCCGCGCGCGGCGAGAACGCGTCGCGGAGCGCGTCGCACCCGAACAGCGTCAGTGACGTCAGCGCCAGCAACACCAGACTCGAACGTCTCATCCGTTTCCTCTTTCTCCGTTAACCGTGATGGTCCCGCAGAACGGCCGTGAGCGCCCGGACCAGGCCGGGGCCGATCGACTCTCCGCCGAGCCGGCGGAGCCTGAGGGAGAGCGGCATCGCGCGCCGCACGTCGGCCTCGAACTGGACCGCCTCGAGGGCCACCTGCAGGCCCGCCAAACGGGGCGACGCGTCACGCCGGAATGTGAGCCGCGCTTCGTCGCCCTTGATCAAGACCGTCTCCAGACCGGCCTGGGCACCCAGCGCGCGCAGCTCGGCGACGAGCAGGAGCCGCTCAGCGGCCGCCGGTAATCGTCCGAAGCGATCACGCAGCTCGTCACGAACGGCTTGAATCTCACCTGGTTGCTCAGCCCGCGCCAGCCGCCGATACAGATCGAGCTTCGCGTCATCGTCGGGGACGTACTCATCGGGCAAATGCGCCGGCGCGTCCAGCGTCACATCCGGCGGCGTCCACTCTTTCGTCGTCCCCCGTCCCCCGTCCCCCGCCTTCAGCCCACGGACGGTTTCTTCGAGCCATCGTAGGTACATGTCGAAGCCGACCGCCTGCACATGCCCCGACTGCTCGCCGCCCAGCAGGTTCCCGGCCCCCCGCAGCTCCAGATCGCGCAGTGCGATGCGATAGCCCGATCCTAGATCAGTGTGATGCTCCAGCACCTGCAAACGTTCCTCCGCTAGGGGCTCTACCTGATCGGGCACGAGCAAATAACAAAATGCCCGCCGGTGGCTCCGCCCGACCCGCCCGCGCAGCTGATAAAGCTGGGCGAGGCCGAACCGATCGGCGCGATCCACGATCATCGTGTTGGCGTTGGGCACGTCGAGGCCCGATTCGACGATCATCGTGGACACGAGGATGTCCACCTCGCCCCGCACGAATTGGCCCATGACGGCTTCGAGATCGGTCTCGCGCATCTGCCCGTGTGCAAGCGCAAGCCGCGCGCGCGGCGCGAGTGCCCGCACCCGCGCGGCGACCGTATCGATCGTCTCGATCCGGTTATGCACGAAATAGACCTGCCCACCGCGATCGAGCTCGCGCGCCATCGCTTCCTCGAGCAGCGCGTCGTCCCAGGGCTCGACGAATGTGAGGACGGGTGAGCGGTCCTTCGGTGCGGTCTCGAGCAGCGCGAGGTCGCGCAGACCGGCCAGGGACAGGTGCAGGGTTCGCGGAATCGGTGTGGCCGTCAGCGTCAGCACGTCAACGCTCAACTTGAGCGCCTTCAGGCGCTCCTTATGCCGCACGCCGAAGCGATGCTCCTCATCGACGACCAGGAGGCCAAGATCCTTGAACGTTACGTCCGGGGAGAGCAACCGGTGGGTGCCGATGACGATATCGACCTCGCCGGCGGCGAGGCGTTGTACCAGCGGCGCGGTCTCCTTGGCGCTGCGAAAGCGGGACAACACCTCGATGCGGACCGGGTAATCGGCGAGACGCTCGCGAAAAGTGCGCCCATGCTGTTCGGCGAGGATCGTCGTGGGCACGAGGACGGCGACCTGCTTGCCCGCCTGCACCGCCTTGAATGCCGCGCGCACGGCGACCTCGGTCTTTCCGTATCCGACATCGCCGACGAGCAGCCGGTCCATCGGGCGGGCGCGCTCCATGTCCCGTTTGACCTCGTCCGATGCACGCCGCTGGTCCGGGGTGTCTTCATAAAGGAAGGCGGACTCGAGCTCGCGCTGCCACGGCGTATCGGGAGGGAACGAGAATCCCGTGGCGAGCTGCCGCCGGGCGTACAGGTCCAGCAACTCGGCCGCCATCGCGCGGATCGCGGCCCGCGTCTTGTCGCGCTGCCGCTGCCACGTCGGGGCGCCGAGGCGATGCAGACGCGGCGGGGGCGCGTCGCCATCGCCCGCCGTGCGATACGGCTCGAGCTGATCGATACGATAGAGCGGGACGTTCAGACGGTCACCGCCTTCGTATTCCACGACCGCGACTTCGAGGGTCGCTCCATCCGCCCCGACCGCAATCGTTTGCAAGCCGCGGTAGATGCCGATCCCGTGCTCGAGATGTACGACGTACCCACCCGGAGTCAGCGGCCGCGATGCGGCGGTCGTCAGCGCACTGCGATAGCGCCGCGGCCGCCGCAGGCGGCGCGCTCGGCGGAAAATCTCATGGTCGGTGAGCACCCGCAGCGTTGGCATGATGAATCCGCCATCGAGCGCCCCCACCGCGAGCGTGGCGCGATCGGTCCCGAGCAGCTCCTCCAATCGCTCGAGCTGCCCTTCGTTGTCGCAGAGAATCACGGTCGGCGGGGGCTGCGCGACGATCTGCCGCAGTCGCTTCAAGTCCCGGTCGATATGCTCGGGCGGGGCGAGTGGAAAGCGCTGCTCAGTTTCGGCATCCGAGACTGCGATGCGGGCGAGAGCGGTAAGTCGCGCCCGCCACACCCCGGGTTCGATGAGCAGCTCCTCCCGCGGGGGCGGCTCTTCTCCCATCCGACGGGCGACCTCCAGATGGTGCGCGGCATCGGCCCAGGCGCGCTCGACTTCGCGCTGCACCGCGGATTCCTGATCGGTGACCACGACCGTGTCGGTCGGGAGAAGTGCCAACAGGTTCGTTCGAAGGGGCGCAGCATGCTGCGCCCCTACCTGGCCCTGCACCGACTCCGCACGCACGGGCAGAACGGTCACACGATCGACCGTGTCGCCCGAGCGTTGCGTATCGAGATCGAAGCTGCGAACGGAGGCGACGTCGTCGCCCCACCATTCGATGCGTGCCGGCGTCGCCATCCCGAATCCGTAGACGTCGAGAATTCCGCCACGAACGCTATACTGCGCGACTTCAGTGACAGTGGGGACACGCTCGTACCCCATCTCCACGAGGCGCTGCGTCGTGTCGGTGAGACTCCTTTTCTCGTTAGTGCCGATCACGAGCCGCGCCTGCTCCAGTGCCGCCGGCACCGCCGTTCGTTCCGCACTGGCCCGCGCCGTCGTAATCAGTACACGCACTGCCCCGCGCAGCAGCGCCTCGAGGGTCTCGATGCGCTCGCCCGCGAGCTCGTAATGCGGCTCCTCGGCACCGAGCGATTCGCGCTGTGGATACAGCGCCGTCGTGTCTGGTCCCAGAAGCGTTTGCAAATCCGCGAGCCAGCGCTCCCCGTCCGCGGGAGTGGGAGCGACGACGGTAAAGACGCGTTGCGGCAACGCGCGGGCGAGCGTAGCGACCAACACCGCCGGGCTCGAGCCGGGAAGGCCACCGACTCCGATGCGCTTTCCGGGCGACGGTAGGCGCTCGATGAGCGCGCGCGTGGCGGGAAGGTCGTGGAACCTCTCGAGCAGAAAGTCGAGCGGCATCAGCGGGTTCGGGTCGCGACCCCCAACTCAGCGGCGGCGAGCAGCAACGCCAGGAGCAGCAGGATCCCGCTCGCGTCGGCGCGCCGCGTGCCGGAGAAACCCTCGGCGGCAAATCGATCGGCACCCAGCACCGCCGTTCGATCCTTTCCGCCTAGCGCGGTCGTGACGAGCGCTATCGTGGCGGGCGTGAGGTCGGATTCGCGTGGGTCAGGACCGAACACGGTCGCTCCGATCGTATCCGTGCCGCGCGTCCGAAACTCCACGCGCGGCGCCCCTTCGGCCGCCGCGACTTCGGCTTCGCCCATCACGATCCGATTGACGAGCGCATCGACGAAGGGCACGAACCCCGGCGCGGCCGGCAGCGCGGTCCAAGTGGTATCGAGGCGGCTGCCGAGCAGCACGATGCCTGCTGACCTAACGAGCCACGGTTCTCCATTCACCGTCGCCGGCACGTCACCTCCACCCTGCTCCCCGCTCGCCGCTCCCTCGATCCGGTAGCGACGCACCACGGGCACGCCGTTGAGCACCGGCAATTCAGCCGACGCGAGCGCTCCGGGAGTTCCCAATTGACCCCACCGCCACGGCACGCCGCGCGACGCCAACGCACGGTTTGCCTGTCCGACGAGCGCCGGATCGGCGGGCGGCTGCAGGATGGCGTGAGGAGTAGTCGGCAGTTCACCTCCGCTGATCACGACTTCTCGGCCTTCGACGACGCGCCTGCCTTCCTGGAGTACGGCGAGCGCCGCCGCCACGAACGATCCGGCACCGGGAGTCGCCATGACCCTCGCGGGTGGCGCGACGCGCCACGCGAACGGCCTCTGATCGTCGGCGCGCAGCTCGTCAGGTTCGAGCGCCGCTTCGCCCAGCCACCACCCCGGTGCGAGCGACTGCGCCGGCAGCGACACGGTGACCGCTGAACGGATCGCTCCGCCGGCGCGGTCGCTGCCGGGCGTCGCCAATCCACGGGCCGTGACTTCTCCGCGGTCGCGCCGGCCAGCGCCGATGCGGATTGTCACTGGCACGGGTTGCGGCGTACCGCCGCTCCCCAGCAGCGAGCCGCTCAACTCGACGACTGCGGCACCCTCGGAGACCGTGACCGTGGCAATTCCGCGATTGGGTGCCCCGCGCCCAGGAGCGAGCGCCAGCACCCTCACGCCGGCCGGTACATCGGCGTGACCCGACACCAGCGCCGTGCGTTGTAAATCGCTGAGCACGTGCACTTCATGGCCCACCAGCGGCTGTGCATTCACGATGCGAGCGGCGCGTTCGACGGCCTGGACCAAATCGAGCCGCAGCCAGCCGGGACGCGTGCTGTCGATCGTCGCCAGCAGCGCTTCGCGGGTGCCGCCGCGCAGCACGCCGTCGCACAGCATCAGCCACACGCGATCGGCGGGCGTGGTGCGCCCAAGGGATGCGCGCGCCACGACACGCAGCCGGTCGAGCACGAGTCCGCCGTCGACGATCGCTCCCGACGATGGAGAGTTATCGAGAACGAAGACGGCGGCGGTCGGCTGGTGAGCACCGCCCCCCCGCAGCGGCACCAGCGGCCGCGCGGCCGCGAGCACGATCGCGACGATCAACGCCGTGCGCAGAATCAGCAGCAGCAGGTGCCGGAGCTTCAACCGTCGAGCGCTCTCCCGTTCCGCCGCGCTGAGATACCGGACCGGAGGGAAATCGAACTCGGGTGGAATGCGCCGCTGCAAAAGGTGGAGCAAAGCCGGGATCGCCGCGGCGGCGAGTCCCAGCAGTGCCAACGGATGAATGAAGCTCACGTCAACAAGCGGAGCGCGAGGCCGAACGGCATGTCGGTCTGCACGTGATGGTACGCAATGCCGTGTCGGCGGCAGGCCTTCCGCCACGCGGCGATCTCGCGGCGCACCGTGTCCGCATACGCGCGGGCCAACTCACGAGGACGTACCACGACGCTCACCGCGGATTCGGGATCCTTGAACCGCACCTCCGGCGGACCACTGAGCTCTACCTCCGCGGGGTCCATCAGGTGGAATACGACGACCTGATGGCCGCGATGCCGCAAGTAACGCAATGCCGCGAGTGCCAGCTCGCGATCGAACAATAGATCCGAGATGAGGACCACCATGCCACGGCGCGCGAGCAAAGCGGTCAGGCGCTGCAGCGCCGCATCCGCCGCCGTCCCCTGCCCATCCGGCGTATCGAGAAGGCCACGCACGATGCGAGTCCATTGACCCGTTTTCACGCGCGCGGGAATCACTTGACGAACCTGGTCATCGAAAGTCACGAGTCCAGTCGCATCGCGCTGCCGCAACAGGATCAACGCGAGCGCCGCAGCCAGGCGATCCGCGTAGGCGCGCTTCGTCAAGCGCTCCGGCGCGCCCTGCCAGGCCATCGACCGGCTGGCGTCGACCAGGATCATCGAGCGGAGATTCGTTTCCTCTTCGAATTGTTTTACGAACAGCCGATCGGAACGGCCCAGGATCCGCCAGTCGAGGTATTTCAGCTCGTCGCCTGCCTGGTAGGCGCGGTGCTCGGTGAACTCCACCGAAAACCCGCGGAAAGGCGACCGATGGAGCCCCGCGAGGTATCCCTCGACCACGCCCTCGGCTACGATCTCAATCCCGCCGAGACGCGCAACTTCCGCCGGATCCAGCAGGTCTAGGCGCTGAGCCAAGAAATGTCCTTGCAATGGGACAGCTGGAATGGCTGACAACCCTGCCAAGTCATTATAACAATATAATTTACGTACATCATGCCGCTGGCATAGTCTCTGCCTTACGTGGGGCGGGAGGCATCATGCTTACAACCATCGCTCTGCTCAGCTTGGCCGTCGTGTCCGCCCCTTCGGCGCGGCACGCCAGCCTCTACCGTCCGCGTATCGAGGTGTGGACCAACCGGGACGACGCGGCCGTTTTTACCCGCGGTGAGCGCGTCCGGGTGTACTTCCGCCTCGATCAGGACGCTTACGTCACGATCTTCCGTGTCGATACCGACGGTCGCGTCCGGGTGCTTTTCCCTCGCGATCCGTGGGAAGACAACTTCGCGCGTGGTGGTCGGGATTTCGAGGTCGATGGTCGGGTGCTGGGCAGCGATGCGTTTACGATCGACGACCAGCCCGGCGTCGGCTACCTGTTCGGTGTCGCATCGGCAGATGCCTTCGTCTACGACCAGATCGAGAGCGGTGACCACTGGGATTATCGCGTCATCGCCGATGGCCGCGTGCGGGGCGACCCGTATGTCGCGATGACCGACCTCTCGCAGCGCATCGTCCCGGAAGGATACACCGACTGGGACTACGATGTCGTCTCGTACAACGTCGGGCAGCATTACGACTATCCCCGTTTCCTTTGCTACGATTGCCACAGCTACGTGAGCTATTCGTCTTGGGATCCCTACTACGACTCGTGCGTTCGGTTCCGCATGTTCGTCTACGACGATCCCTGGTACTATCCGTACCGCTATTACGGCGGCAGCCGCGTCGTGTTCGTGCGGCCCTTCCGTCCGCAGCCTCGCTTCATCTTCAAGGATTGGGGCACCGATCGTCCCAGCCGCGAAGCGTTCGTCTCTCGCGAGCGCGAGCGGCCGGTCAACGACAACACGCGTCGCGGAGTCACGGGTCGGGATATCGGCGGGCTCGGCAGCGTGCCGCCCCCCAACGTGCGCGATCGTCGCGGTCGCTCCGGCGATGACCGCAACAACGGCGGCAACGATCGTGGCAATAACGGCAACGATCGCGGCAACCACGGCAACGACCGCGGCAACAACGGCAACGACCGGGGCAACCACGGCAACCGTGGCAACGACGATCGTGGCAACCGCGGCAATGACGATCGTGGCAACGGTGGGCGCCGTCAGCCCTCAGACCCGCCAATGGTCCAGCCGCCCGTTGATCAGCCTCGAGTGGAGCCGCGCCGTGACGAACCACGACGTGGGGAGCCCCGCGTCGTGGAGCCCAGGTCGGAACCACGCCGTGACGAGCCAAGGCGCGTAGAACCCCGCGTCGTGGAGCCCAGGTCGGAGCCGCGGCGTGACGAGCCCAGGCGCGTCGAGCCGCGCAATGAACCGCGTAGCGAGCCGCGGCGAGCCGAGCCTCAGAATGAGCCGCGCAGCCAGCCACAACCACACGCCGAGCCGCGCCGTGATCCGCCGCCACGTGAGGCGTCGAAGCCGCGCACCGAGCCTGAGGTGCGTCGTCGCAAGCCGTAAACGTTCAGACTGAAACCTGACGCGCTCGATCGTAGTCCCACACGGTCGGGCGCGTTAGTTTTCCTTCCCCTCTTCATTGTGTTGAGGTTCCTTGCTCGCTTTTCTACTGCTCCTGCAAGCGCAGGCGCCCGTGCAGCGCGCCGCGCAAACGATTTCCTCCGAAGACATCCGCCGGCGCATCGGTATCATCGCCGACGATTCGATGCGCGGCCGCGACACGCCCAGCCCCGAGCTTGACAAGGTGGCACAGTATATCGCTCGCGAGTATCGCCGCCTCGGGCTCAAGCCCGGAGGCGAAAACGGTTCGTTTCTCCAGCGTTATTCCATTGATCGCGTGCAGGTCGTTGCCGAAAGCTCCGTTGCCTTCATCCATGGCGGCGCGGACGTCACCTTCTCGTACGGCACCGACTTCGTTTTCGTGGACAACAGTTTCGACAGTGGTGACTACGCCGGGGATCTGGTGCTGCTCTCGGGACCTTTAGGGGGAACTCTCGCGGGAGACAGCGCCTCCCTAGCTGGCAAAATGCTTATCGCAAACCGTCCGCGAAATCGTGGCGAGTTCCAGCGCGTGTTGGCGTGGAAGCCACAGGGTGTCGTGTTCGTGGGCACGGCCCCGGATTCCGTTTGGAGGCGGAACGTGGAGCGCAGTACCCGGCCCCAACTCCGCGATCCGAGCCGGTCCGTCGGTCCTCCGGTCGTGCTGGCGGTCCGGGCGGTCTCGTTGCAGCCTGTCTTAGGTCGCCTCGGTCAGGATCTCTCGGTGGCTCAGAACGCGACGACCCTGGAGGCAAAACCACTGACCGGCGCCCAACTGCACCTGCACGCCCGGATTCAGGCCGTCGAGCGAAACTCCGCACCAAACGTCGTCAGCATTCTCGAGGGCAGTGATCCTACACTCAAGAACGAATACGTGGTTTTCAGCGCCCACATGGATCACGTCGGTGTCGCGGGACCGCGTGGCAGCGGTGGCTGCCGCGCAAAGGGAGCAGACTCGATTTGCAATGGCGCCGACGACGATGGATCGGGAACCGTGGCGGTCGTGGAGATTGCTGAAGCGCTCGCCGGCATGAATCCCCGGCCCAAACGGTCGATCATCTTCCTGAATGTGAGCGGTGAAGAAAAGGGACTGTGGGGCAGCGAGTACTTCTCGGACCATCCCGCTGTGCCTATCAGCAGCATCGTGGCCGACCTCAACATCGACATGATTGGCCGCAACTGGAAAGACACGATCGTCGCGATCGGTAAGGAGCATTCGGATCTCGGCGCGACGCTGAACCGCGTCGGCGCCGCGCACCCCGAGCTGAACATGCGGCCTATCGACGACATCTGGCCCGATGAGAACTTCTACTTCCGGTCCGACCACTACAACTTCGCGCGGAAGGGCGTCCCGATCCTCTTCTTCTTCAGCGGGACGCACGCGGACTACCATCAGGTGAGCGATTCGCCCGACAAGATCGACGCCGAAAAGGAGTCGCGGGTCGCGCGGCTGATCTTCTACCTCGGAGTTGACATCGCGAACGCCGCCGAGCGGCCGAAGTGGAATCCGGACAGCTACAAGCGCATCGTCAGCGGTAACTAACGGCTTCAGGTCACGGAACGCCCCCGACCCGGGATGACCCCGGGCGGGGGCGCGCCTATCTTAGGCTCGTGCGAGTGTTGATCGTAGAAGACGACCCCGAGCTCGCGGGTCTCTTGCGGGACGGTTTACGCGAGCACCGTATCGACCCGACGCTGGCCGCGGGGTTTGCCGACGGACGCGAGCAAGCGCTGATCGGCGACTATGACGTCGTGATCCTCGACGTCCGGTTGCCGGGCGGCACCGGATTCGAGCTCTGTGCCGATCTGCGGCGGCAGAACGTCGCCGTGCCGGTGCTGATGCTGACAGCGCTCGACGCCGTCGACGATCGCGTCCGCGGCCTGGCGGTGGGTGCCGACGATTACCTCACCAAGCCATTCGCGTTTCGCGAGCTGGTCGCGCGGCTGCAGGCACTGGCACGCCGGCGCGCCCTGGCACTCACCCCCACCATCATGCGTGTCGCGGATCTGGAGGTGGACCTCGGCGCCCGCCACGTCAGCCGCGCGGGCCGATCGATCGACCTCACCGCGAAGGAATTCGCGCTGCTCGAGTTGTTGTTGCGCCACCGTGACCAGGTCGTCGACCGGTCGGCCATAACCGCACACGTGTGGGACAACAACCACGATCCGTTCGCCAACGTTCTCGAAGTACTGGTGCGGCGGCTGCGCAGCAAAATCGACGACGGCTTCGAGCCGAAGTTGATTCGAACTGTGCGCGGCGCCGGCTATCGCCTGGGGCTCCCGGGATGACGCTTGGCCGGCTGCGCGTTCGCCTCACGCTGTGGTACGCGGCGACGCTCGCGCTCATCCTGTTGCTGCTCGGCGCCGGTCTGTTCCTGGCGATTGGGACGCAGGTATCCCGGCGTCTCGACGCTTCGCTCGTATCGGCGACGGAAGCGATCAAGGGTGCGACCCACGACCTCGAGGCCGAGCAGGCGGCGGGCGGGGCGGCCGACGCGGTGGAAGAGCTCCACATTCCCGACCGCGAGCTCTTCCTCTTCGACGCGAATGGGCGACCGATCACCCCAACCCAGGCTGACCCCTGGATCGTCGACGCCGCGCGTTCACCGGAGGCTCGGGCAAGGCGTACGTCGCGGTGGCGGTCGCCGATCGGCCGAATCTCCGGGAGCAGTACGCATCGTTGATCGGAATCTTCGGCGCGGCGGCGTTGGCGGCGCTCCTGCTCGTGGCGGGCGGCGGCTTCATGCTCGCCCGGCAGTCCACGATTCCGGTCGAGCGCTCGATGGAGCAGATGCGTCGCTTCATGGCTGATGCCGCGCACGAGCTCCGCACGCCGGTCACGATTCTGCGTACTCGGACGGAACTCGCGCTCGCTCAGCCGCGGGAGGCCACGAGTGACACCGCCGCGTTTCAGGCGATCGAGCGGGAGGCCGACCGGTTGGGCGGAATCGTGGGCGACCTGCTCACCCTCGCGCGTGCCGATGCCGGGGAGCGGAAGGTCGTCCGCGCGTCGCTGTACCTGGACGACATCGTCTCGCAGGTCGTCGCATCAGCCCGGGCGTTGGCCGAGCGGAAAAGCGTAGCGCTGGTCGTCGGGTCGTTCGAGGAGGCGCAAATCATCGGCGACGCGGGACTGGTGGAGCGCCTGGTCCTGATCGTCCTCGACAACGCCATCAAATACACGCCCGAGGGCGGGCGCGTGCGACTGGATGTGACCGCGCGCGACGGCGCGCGCTCCGTCATCGTCTCGGACAGCGGCATCGGCATTCCGTCCGACCAGCTGCCCCGGATCTTCGAGCGGTTCTACCGCGGCGAGAGCGCCCGCAGCCATGCCGAGGGCTCGGGACTCGGGCTTCCCATTGCCCGCTGGATCGCCGACCTGCATGGCGCCCGGATTACCGTTGCATCCGACGCAACGGGAACCCGCGTCGAGATCGCGTTTCCTGCCGCGTAAGCCTCTTGTAAGGTAGGATCGCTAGCTTCGGGGCCATGCGCCTCGTGTCACTCCTGACCCCGGTGCTGTTCCCGTTCGTATTGGTCGCTCAGCAGCAGGTCACGCGCGGCGACGCCGTCGCCGCCGCGCTGGCCCGGGGCGCGCGCGTGGCGCTCGCGCGCGCTGACACGACCGCCGCGTTGGGCGCCGTGCGCGCGGCGCGAGCGTTTCCCAATCCCACGATTTCCGGGAGCTACACGAAGGACACGCCCAACTATCACGCGCTCGGCGACTTGCCGCTGGACCTGCCGTGGCTGCGTGCGCCTCGCATCGGCGCGGCCGAGGCGGCACGCGACGCCGCGCGGTATCAGTTTGCGTTTGACCGGGCCGCGCTTGTCTTCGACGTCGATACGACGTACACGAGGACCCTGGCGGCCACAATGCATGCGCGGCTGTCGCGCCGCACCGCCCAGGACGCCGACAGTCTCCTGAAGATCGCGCGGCTTCGGCGCGACGTCGGCGACGTGAGCGAGCTGGATGTGCGGCTCGCCGCGGTCAATGCCGGCCAGCTCGAAAACACCGCCATCGATGATTCTCTCGCGGCGCTCGGCTCACTGCTGTCATTGCAGCTGCAAATGGGACTGACAGGCGACGACCCGACCATCGCGCTCGTCGATTCCCTGGCGTCTCCAGCTGACAGCTTAAACACGAACGTCGCGGCAGGCGGCTATCTGCCGGTCGTGGCCGCCGCGGCGCGGCTTCGCTCGGCCGAGCGCACGCTCACGTTTACGCGCGCAAGTCGGTTCGCGCCAAGCATCGAGTTTGGGGTGGACAAGGGCGACCCTGGGAGCGCGAGGCCCAATCAACTGCTCCCCGTCATCGGATTCTCGCTTCCCTTTCCGCTCTTCAATCGCAGCGGCGGCGAGGTCACGCGCGCGATCGCCGAGCGCGATCGTGCACGTGCCGAGCTCGATCTGACTCGCCGAGAGACCGACGCCGCCGTGGCGCGCGCCCGTCGCGAGCTGGTGGCTGCCCGGGCGCGGGTGCGCCGTTCCGCGGCACTTGTGGCCAGCGCCGATCGCATCGCAAGCATGTCGCTGCAGGCCTACGGAGAGGGCGCCGTCGCGCTGGCGAACGTTCTGGAAGCCGAGCGCAACGCTCGCGAAATCCTCGCGCGCTACATCGAGGACCTGGCGGCGGCGGACGCGGCGCTCAGAGCATTGCGGTGGCTCACAACCCCTCCGGAGGAGCGATGAAACGGGCGGCGTGGCTCTCCCTCGTAATGGCAGGCGCGGCGTGCAGGGGGGGCGGCAATTCGGGAGATGGAAGCGCGCAGGATGTGTCCCACGAACCCGGAGTGCTCGGCGTCTCCACCAGTGTCGCAACGACCCGCCCGTTTCCGCACGTGGTCAGCGCGATCGGGACGGTGACGCCGCGGCCGGACCGCTTTGCCGCGCTCGCCCCACCGGGGCAGACGCGCGTGGCGCGGATCTTCGTGGTCGCGGGGCAGCCCGTCGCCGCGGGCGAGGCGTTGATCGAATTCGAGCACGCGCCCTTCGACGCGGCGGCGCAGAGCGCCGCCGCCGCATTGGCAAACGCCGAGCGCGCCTACGCGCGCGCGGTACGGCTCGTCCAGGCGGGAGTGTTGGCGCAGAAGGACAGCGGCCAAGCGGCTGCCGACCTCGCTGCGGCCCAGTCGGCCGCAGTCACGGCACGGCGGGCGCAGGAATTGTCCACGCTGCGCGCTCCCTTGAGAGGCGTCGTCACACGTATGAGCGCCGTGTTGGGTGCGTCCGTCGATGCGAACCAGACGCTGGTCGAGGTCGCCGACCCGATGGCGCTGGACATCGTCTTCAACGTGTCGCCGGCCGAAGCGAGCCGCATCCACAGTGGAGACACGGCCACCGTCACCAGTGGTGAAGGGACGGCACGCGGAGGCGGGGGAAGCGAAGCGCTCGGGCCGGGTATCGTGACGAGCATCGGGGTCGCGGTCGACTCGGCGTCACGCGCGGTCGCGGTGCGGGCCCGGCTGACGGTGCCGGCGCGGGCGTTGCGAATCGGCGAATCCGTGGTCGGCCGCATCGTCACGGGCGAGAATCCCCGCGCGGTCGTGATTCCCGTCGACGCGCTGGTCCCGGAAGGGGATGGCTACCGGGTCTTCGTCGTCGACTCCGCCGGCATCGCGCACGCGCGAGCGGTCACGGTCGGTGGCCGCACGGAATCGCTTGCCGAAATCCTGTCCGGCGTCGCTGCCGGCGAGACCGTCGTGACGACGGGCGCCTACGGTGTACAGGACAGTGCCAGAATCGGCGGCGCGCGGCGGTGAAGCTCTTCGACATCCTGAGCCGCCAACAGCGGCTCGTCTATCTGGTGGTTGCCCTGCTCAGCGCCGCCGGGATTTGGATGGCCCTGCGGCTCCCATCCGCCATCTATCCGGAGCTGCGGTTCTCGCGCATCACGATTGTGGCCCAGGGCTCGACTCTCGGTGCACGCCAGGTCGTGTTCAGCATCACACGGCCGCTCGAGGAAGCCGTGAGCATCGTGCCCGGCGTAACGCGGGTCCGCTCGCACTCGATCCGCGGCGCCAGCGAGATCTCGATTACGTTCGCGCCCGGGACCAACATGGATCAGGCGCTGCAGCTGGTGCGCGCCCGCGTGAACCAGGTCCAGAGCGCGCTCCCTCCGAATCTGAGCATCGAGGTCGAACAGCTCACACCATCCCTGTTCCCAATCGTGTCCTACAACGTCGAGGGCGGAGAGCCAGCGACGCTGTACGACCTCGCACGCTACGAGATCAAGCCGTTGATCTCCCGCGTGCCCGGCGTCGGACGCGTCGACGTGCAGGGCTCCGACGTGCGCGAGCTCGAGGTGATCGCCGACCCTGGCCGTCTCGGGTCGCAGGGAATGACCTACGCCGATCTGGCGGACGCAATCCGGCGCGCCATCACCGTACAGGCGGTCGGGCGGGTCGCGCAGGACTACCGGCAGTACTTGATCGTGACGGATCAGGAAGCGCATGCGCCCGACGACATCGGCGCAGTGGTCATCCGCGGCGGGCTGCGCGTCCGGGACGTCGCGAGCGTGCAGTTGGGCACCGAGGACCATGTCCGGATCATCGCGGGAGACGGCAAACCCGCGGCGCTGATCAACGTGACACGGCAGGTCGGCGGCAACACGCTGGCGCTCGCCGACAGTGTCGCGCGAATCATGGCGACCGTCGCACCCTCGCTACCTCCCGGCGTGCACCTCAAGCCGGTGTACGACCAGGCCGAGCTCGTGCGCGAAGCCGTCCGCTCGGTGCGCGACGCGATGCTGATCGGCGCGACGCTCGCGGTCATCGTGCTGCTGGTCTTCCTCCGTCACGGCCGCATCACGGCCATCAGTGCCGCATCCATCCCGCTCACGCTCGCGATCGCGGTGTTCATCATGAGCATGATCGGTCAGACCTTCAATCTCATGACGCTCGGCGCGATGGCGATCGCCATCGGCCTCGTCATCGACGATGCTGTCGTCATCACGGAGAACATCGCCCGCCACCTGCGGCTCACGACCGATCGTCTGCAGGCGATTCGCGCGGCGGTGCAGGAGCTGATCTGGCCGGTGACCACGTCGACGCTGACGACGGTCGTCGTGTTCCTGCCGCTGGGTTTGCTGCAGGGCGTTGTGGGACAATTTTTCGCGGCCCTCGCGACAACGCTCACCGTGGCTGTACTAGTCTCGCTGGTGCTTGCCCTGACCATCATTCCCCTGCTCGCCGAGCAATTCGTGACCGCGCACGAGGTCGAGTCCACCACTACCGGGCCGCTGGCGCGAGCGCAGCGCGCGCTCGATGCACTGGGATCGCGCTACGAGCGGGCGCTGGCGGCAGTGCTGCACCACGCGCGGCGCATCGGCGCCCTTGCGTTGGGTTTTGTGGTGGCGGGCATCATCCTCATGCGTCTCGTGGGTACGGGCTTCCTGCCCGAGATGGACGAAGGTGCGTTCGTGCTGGATTACTGGACGCCCGGTGGAACGGCGTTGGCCGAGACCAACCGCCAGGTCGGTATCGTGGAGCAGATCCTGGCCGCCACACCCGAGATCTCGGGGACGTCGCGACGGACGGGCGCCGAGCTGGGACTGTTCGCCACGGCGCAGAACACGGGGGACCTGGTGGCCCGGCTCAAGCCTTCCAATGAGCGGTCACGCGACATCTTCGGGGTGATGGACGGCGTGCGGGACGAGGTGAACGCAGCGGTTCCCCGCCTCCGGATCGAGTTCGTGCAGATTCTCTCCGACGTGGTCAATGATCTCGCGGGCAACCCGAAACCGGTCGAGATCAAGCTGTTCGGCGAACGGCTCGATACGCTCGAAGCGTATGCGCAGCGCCTCGCGCCAGACCTGGAGGGCGTCACGGGCCTCGAGGACCTATACAACGGCGTGGCCGAGCCGTCTCCCGAGCTCATGATGCGCGTGAACCAGGCCGAGGCGGATCGCATTGGCATGACCCCGGAGGATGTGGGAAGCACGGTGAGCGCCGCGCTACTCGGGACGGAGGCGGGGGAGATCCGCGCGGAGGACCGGCCGGTGGGCGTGCGAGTTCGCGCCCCTGACTCCGTGCGCTACAATCCGCTGCGGTTGCGCGCGCTGCCCGTCGTCGCGACCGGAACGGGCCGCGTCACGCCTCTCGGCAGCCTCGCGACGTTCACGCCCACACAATCACGGATCAGTCTGGAACGCGAAAACCAGCAGCAGATGATCGCCCTGACGGCCGACGTCAGCGGCCGCTCGCTCGGCGGCGTGATGATCGACGTACGGCGGGTGCTCCGCGCGCACCCTGCCCCGGCGGGTGTCCGGGTCGTAATCGGCGGCCAATACGAGAGCCAGCAGGAGGCGTTCCGCGCGCTGCTGCTCGTACTGGCGCTCGCGGCGGTGAGCGTGTGCGCCGTCATGGTCGTGCAGTTCGAGTCCTTCGTCGAGCCGTTGATCGTGCTGCTCGTCGCGCCGGTGTCGTTCGTCGGGTCGCTGGCGCTGCTGCTCTTCACGGGGACGGCGTTGAACGTGGCGTCGTTTATGGGCCTGATCCTGCTCGTCGGGCTGATCGTGAAGAACGGGATCATCCTGCTCGACTTCACCCGGCTGCGCATGCGTGACGAAGGTGTGCCGCTCGAGGTGGCGATTCGCGAGGCGGCACGTGTGCGACTCCGGCCTATCCTGATGACCACGCTGTGCACGCTGTTCGGCTTGCTGCCGCTGGCGCTCGGGATTGGTGCAGGCAGCGAGCTGCAGCGGCCGCTGGCGCTGGCCGTTATCGGAGGCTTAGTCCTCTCCACCCCCATCACCCTGTTTGCGGTACCGACGTTGCTCGTGGCGATCCGGGGAGGGGACTACCGGCTGCGGTGACGGCTCCGGCTATGGAATGGTCTCAACAAGCGACGATCACCCTCTCAGGAGCCTGAAATATGCGCCTGCTTACCTCACTCATGCTGGCGGCCGCGTTCTCCCTCGCCGCCGGAAATCTCGCCGCTCAGGATCGCAACGTTCCTGACAGCCTCGTTGCTAAAGCGAAAATCAGCGAAGACGCGGCCAGGGCTATCGCGCTGAAGCGCGTCCCCGGCGACGTCCAGGGGATTACGCTCGCGAAGATGAAAACCCGCCTGGTGTATACGTTCAAGGTTCAACGGAAAGGCCGGCCGGGTTTGACTGACGTCCAGGTAAATGCCGCTACTGGTCACGTCATCGCCGTGCGGCGTGAGAGCACTAAACGCTGAGCAACTCGGCGTTCGTCTTCGCGCGCTTAATCTGTTGCAGGAGACTCTGCATCGCCTGCTCCGGCGGGAGGTCCACCAGGGCCCGCCGGAGCTTTTGTTTCGCCTCGACCGTCTTCGCATCGGCGAGCAGCTCTTCGCGGCGTGTGCCGCTCGCGGCGATGTCCACCGCCGGATAGATCCGCCGGTCCGCCAGCGCACGCGTCAGCCGCAGCTCGGCGTTGCCGGTCCCTTTGAACTCCTCGAAGATGATGTCGTCCATCTTGCTTTCGGTTTCGACGAGGGCGGTGGCGATCACCGTGAGGGAGCCGCCCCCATCCTTCGGAGGCACGGCCCGCGCGGCGCCGAACAGCCCCTTGGGCTTCGCCAGCGCATTCGCGTCGAGGCCGCCCGACATGGTGCGCCCGGTGCCCCGCCCCGTCGTATTGTGCGAGCGTGCCAGCCGCGTGAGCGAGTCGAGGACGATGACGACGTCGCGTCCCAGCTCGACTTGCCGGCGGGCGTGCTCGAACACCATGTCGGCGGCGGCCACGTGCCGCTCGTGCGGCAAGTCGAAGCTCGAGGCGATCACTTCCCCCCGACCCCAGTCGATCATCTCGCTGACTTCTTCCGGCCGCTCGTCCACGAGCAGGATCAGCAGAATCGCTTTGGGGTGATTCTCGGCCACCGACTCCGCGATCGCCTGCAACATCATCGTCTTCCCGGCTTTGGGCGGCGAGACGATGAGCGCCCGCTGGCCGAAGCCGAAGGGGCAAATGAGATCTACGACGCGCTGCGTCTCCGCGGTGCGGGGACTCGATGCCTTGGGCGTCTCGAGCGTCAGCGGACGGTTGGGGTGGACGGCGCCCAGATTCGCGAAATCGGGCCGCCCATCGAGCTGGCCTGCCGGCTCGCCGTTCACCGTCGTCACGCGACCATTGTCGAGTACGATCAGATCCCCGCGCCGGAGACCGGGCAGGTGCACGGCAGGATCGCCTTTGGCGGGCAGATAACTGTTGGCGGCGAGCCGGAGCGCGCCGCCTTTCTGCGAAGGATCAAACCAACCGGTCATGGGAGGCATTTAGGAAGGCTGACTAAAGCTACACGCTATATTTAGCGCCGCATGCGCCAGGACCATATCCGCAATTTCTGCATCGTCGCCCATATCGATCATGGGAAGTCGACCCTCGCCGACCGGCTCATCGAGCTGACGGGGACACTCGACAAGCGGCTGATGCGCGAGCAGGTCCTCGACACGATGGACCTGGAGCGCGAGCGCGGCATTACGATCAAGCTCAATGCGGTGCGGATGAGCTATCACGCGAAGAACGGCCAGTTGTATGAGCTCAACCTCATCGATACGCCGGGACACGTCGATTTTACCTACGAAGTGTCACGATCATTGGTTGCCTGCGAAGGCGCGATTCTGGTCGTGGATGCGTCGCAGGGAATTCAGGCCCAGACATTGTCCAATTTACTGCTGGCGATGGACGCCGGCCTGGAAATCATACCCGTCCTCAACAAGATCGATCTGCCGGGCGCCGAGCCGGACAAGCGCGCCCACGAGATCCACGACCTGATCGGCACGAAGCCCGGGGAGATCCTCCGCATCTCGGCGAAAGAGGGTCGCGGCGTGCCGGAGCTGCTCGAGGCCGTCGTCGCGCGGGTGCCGCCGCCGCGCGGCAACCATGAAGCCCCGTTCCGCGCGCTCATCTTCGATTCCTACTACGACCGCTACCGTGGCGCCATTCCCTCGATTCGCGTCGTCGATGGTGTCGTTCACCCCGGGATGAAGATCGCCTTCGGCGCGCACCGCGACGACCTCTATGAAGTAGACGAGGTCGGCTATCTGCAGCTGGGCCACAAGCCCGCCGAGCAGCTGGAGGCGGGCGAGGTCGGCTACGTGGTCGCCAACGTGCGCGGCGTGCGCGAGACGCGCCCCGGCGACACCATTCTCGACGCCGAACATCGTGACGTCGAGCTCCTGCCCGGCTACCGCGACATCCAGTCGATGGTGTTCGCGGGCCTCTACCCGACCAACGCCGAGCAGTATGAGGAGCTTAGGGACGCGCTCGCGAAACTGCAACTGAACGACGCCTCGTTGCACTACGAGCCGGAAACCTCGGTGGCGCTCGGCTTCGGCTTTCGGTGCGGTTTCCTCGGCCTCCTGCATATGGAGATCGTGCGCGAGCGGCTGGAGCGAGAGTTCGATCTCGACCTGATCAGCACGGTTCCGAACGTCGAGTACCACGTCTACAAGACCGATGGAAGCATGGAGCTGGTCGAGAATCCGAGCCTCTTGCCGCATGGCTCGGAAGTGGACCGCATCGAGGAGCCGTACGTCAAAGCCCGGATCTTCGCGCCGTCCGAGTACATCGGCGGCATCATGAACCTGGGACAGGAGCGGCGCGGCGTATATGGCGGCATGCAGTACCTCGATCCCACGCGCGTCGAGTTCGACTGGGAATTCCCGCTGGCCGAGATCATCCTCGATTTTTACGACAAGCTGAAGACGATCTCGCGCGGCTACGCCTCGCTCGATTACGAGTTCCTTGCCTACCGGCCTGGTGACCTCGTCAAACTCGACATGCTCCTCAACGGCGAAGCGGTTGACGCGTTCAGCGTTATCATCCACAAGGACAAGGCGTACGAGTGGGGCCGCAAGATCGCCGAAAAGCTGAAGGAGCTGATCCCACGCCAGTTATTCGAAGTGGTGATCCAGGCGGCGATCGGAACCAAAGTCATCGCGCGCGAGTCGATCCGGCCGCTGCGCAAGAACGTCACCGCGAAGTGTTACGGCGGCGACGTCACCCGCAAGCGGAAGTTGCTAGAGAAGCAAAAAGAAGGTAAGAAAAGGATGAAGCAGGTGGGAACGGTCGAGATACCCCAGGAAGCGTTTCTCGCAGTGCTCCAAGTGGAATAGGAGGTCACATGCGCAGCACGATCGTCGCGGCGGTAGCCGGTCTCACACTCGTTGCATCCTCTCTGGCGGCCGCTCAGGCCTCGCATTCGGCACCGTTCGCGCTGGACCAGGTGCGGTCGTATCCATTCCCGAACGAGCTTGCGGCCGCGGCGACCGGCAGCCGCGTGGCGTGGGCATTCAACGAGCAGGGCCGGCGGAACATCTTTGTCGCCGAAGGGCCCGCGTTCTCCGCGCGGCAGCTGACGCATTACGACCGCGACGACGGCCAGGAGTTGAGCAGCGTCACGGTCTCCGCGAACGGCCAATGGGTCGTATTCGTCCGCGGCGGAGATCACGGCTCGAATTGGGACGACGGGCTCCCGGTGAACGTCGGCTCGAACCCCACCGCGCCGAAGGTGCAGATCTTCAGCGTTCCGTTCGATGGCGGCGATCCGAAACCGATCGCGGACGGCGATGAGCCGGTCGTTTCGCCGCGCAGCGACGTCGTGGCATTCGTCAAAGGCGGACAGATCTGGACCGCGCCGATCGACGGCTCGGCAGCCGCCAAGGCGCTGTTCACGGCGCGCGGCGAGAACAGCGACCCGCGTTGGTCGCCCGACGGTTCCCGGCTCGCGTTCGTCGCGAATCGCGGCGATCACTCGTTCATCGGCGTCTACACGAACGACAGCACCGCGATCACCTGGATCGCCCCGGCGTTCGCGCGCGACCGATCGCCGCGGTGGTCTCCCGACGGTCGACGCATCGCATACGTGCGGCTGCCTGGTGCCGGCGGCGCGCCGGACTCGTTGCTGCCACCCCGGCCCAATCCGTGGGAGATCTGGACCGGCGACGCGGCGACGGGAGCGGCGCAGCGCCTCTGGAAATCGCCCGAAACGCTGGTGGGCTCCGTGCCGACGACCGACGGCGGGACGAACCTCGGCTGGGGAGCCTCCGACCGCGTCGTCTTCCTTTCTTATCAGGACGGTTGGCCGCATCTCTACTCGATGCCGGCGTCGGGCGGCGCCGCCCTGCTTCTGACTCCGGGCCGCTACATGGCCGAGCACATCTCGCTCAGCGGCGACGGACGCTGGCTGGTGTTTGCGGGCAACATGAATGGAGGCGATTCCCTCGACATCGATCGGCGCCACGTGATTCGCGTGCCGGTCGACCGGGCGGCGCCGCAGGTCATGACGCCGGGCAGCGGCCTCGAGTGGTCGCCGACGATCACCGGCGACGGCGCGACACTCGTCTTCATCAGCGCGACGCCGCAGCGTCCCCCGTTGCCGGCGGCGATGGCGCTCGGCAACTCGCGTGCGGCGATCCGCCCCATCGCGGCCGATCGCATTCCGGCGAGCTTCCCGACCGGCCTCGTCACCCCGCGACAGGTGGTGTTCCGCTCAGCGGATGGGTTGACCATTCATGGGCAATTATTCGAAGCACCCGGTGGTGGCAACACACGGAAGCCCGCCATCGTCTACGTCCACGGCGGCCCACCGCGGCAAATGCTGCTGGGATGGCACTACTCGGACTATTACTCCAACGCCTATGCGCTCAATCAGTACTTGGCGAGCCGAGGATTCATCGTCCTCTCGGTCAATTACCGGCTTGGCATCGGCTACGGCTACGACTTTCATCAGCCGCCCAGCTCCGGCGCGCGCGGTGCCGCGGAGTATCGCGACATTCAGGCGGCGGCCGCCTACCTGCGCGCTCAACCACGCGTCGATGCGGGCCGGATCGGGATTTACGGCGGCTCGTACGGAGGCTACCTGACCGCGCTGGCGCTGGCGCGGAACTCCGACGTGTTCGCGGCCGGCGTCGATATTCACGGCGTGCACGACTGGTCGACTTACGCGCGCGGATTCGACCGCCAACGCTACGAGCAGGCTCCCGACGTCGACACGGCAGTCGCCACCGCTTGGCACTCGTCTCCCGTCTCGTCGGTCGCGGGCTGGAAGTCGCCGGTGCTCCTGATTCACGGCGACGACGATCGCAACGTCAGGTTCAGCCAGAGCACCGATCTCGTGCGGCGCCTTGCGGCCGCTGGAGTCCGGTTTGAGACGCTGGTGATTCCGGACGACACGCACCATTTCCTGCGGCACGCGAACATTCTGACGGTAGACAAGGCCACGGCGGAGTTCCTGGAGCGGCAGCTCCTGCAGGGAAGCGCCGCGCAAACGCGAGCCACCGGCCGGCAGTAGGAGACGCGACATTGAGGAAGCTCACCTCACTGCTGCTGCTCATCGGTTTCACCGCGAGCTGCCGTGCGGTGCTCAACTACCCGAGCGCGCTGGGGCCTCGATACGCCGGCGCGCCCACGCCGACAACCACGTTGCACGCCGACGGTCACGTGCTGCGGGTCGTTACGTACAACGTCCAGTGGGGCAAACACATCGACCGCGCGATCAATGTGCTCAAGACGCGCGCCCCGCTGCCGGATGCCGACATTGTGGTCCTGCAGGAGATGGATGCTGATGGCACGCGACGCATTGCCGATGCGCTGGGGATGTCCTGGGTCTATTACCCTGCCGCGGTGCACCCCAAGCTGGGACACGACTTTGGGAATGCGGTGTTGTCTCGTTGGCCGATCGTCGCAGACGAAAAGCTGATGCTGCCGCACATCGGCGGATTGCGCCATGCGCAGCGCATCGCGACCGCGGCGACCGTACTCGTGGGGACGGTCAAAGTCCGCGTCTACAGCGCCCACCTTGGGACGCCGAGTGACATCCGCCCCTCGAAGCGGCGCGATCAGGCGGACATGATTCTCGCCGATGCGGCGGCGTACGCTTTGGTGATCGTGGCCGGCGATATGAACAGCCATGGCATTGGGAAGGAGTTCGTCGCGAACGGCTTCGTCTGGCCGACGGAGCACAACGGCTTTACCACGGCCTTCTTCAACTGGGACCACGTTTTCTTGAAAGGTTTCACCACGCCCGCACGCGATCCGCGATTCACCGGGATCGTGCGCGACACGCTTGGAACGAGCGACCACGACCCCGTTTGGGCCGTGGCTCAGCTCCCTTGAGCTCGGCCACCCTCGTCATCCAAACCGCATTTCTGGGCGACGTCGTACTGACGACGCCGCTATTTTCCGCCCTCGCGGCCGATCACGGTCCCGTCGATGTCGTCACAACGCCGAGCGCGGCGCCGTTGATCGAAACGCACCCGGCGGTCCGCAAGGTGATTCCCTACGACAAGCGTAGCAGCGACCGCGGTTGGGCAGGCCTGCGGAATCTCGCGCGGCGCTTGAGGACCGAGCGGTACGAGCGTGCCTACCTGCCCCATCGCTCTTTGCGGACCGCCGCGCTTGGGGTACTCGCCGGGATTCCCACGCGGATCGGGTTTTCGGGCGCTTGGTCCTTCCTCTATACAGAGGCTCGCCCCAAGCCTGCTCTAGGGCACGAAAGCGACCGGCTGCTGGCCCTCGCGAACAAGCCTCCGGGGGTCTATCCTCCGCAACTGTGGTCAACGCCCACCGATGAGCAAGCGACGGCAGGGCTTATCGACGAAGCCTTCGTGGCGCTGGCGCCGGGATCGATCTGGGGAAGCAAACGGTGGCCCTATTATCCCGAACTGGCTGCCAGACTCGCCGAACGGGTCGCCGTGGCTGTGGTCGGTGGGCCAGACGATGTCGAATTAGGGGATCAGATCGTTCAGGCCGTCCGACCGTCGGGCCGTCAGGCCGTCAATGGCTGTGGGCGGCTAACGCTTCGACAGTCGGCGTCACTGATCGGGCGAGCTGCGCTTCTCGTGACCAACGACAGCGCACCGCTGCATCTGGCAACTGCGATGGGGACGCCGATCGTCGCCTTGTTCGGCCCCACGGTGACGGAGTTCGGGTTTGGGCCGCTCCGCCCCGGGGACTTGGCACTGGGCATCGACGAGCTGCCATGCCGACCGTGCTCGTCGCACGGTCCACCGCAGTGCCCGTTGGGACATCACCGCTGTATGGGTGAGCTCACTGTTGAGGCCGTGATCGCGGCCATCGAGGAACTTGGTGCGCTACGTCGTCGGGGTTGACGTTGGGGGGACGAATCTCGTCGCCGGAGTCCTCGCTGAGGACGGCTCCGAGATTCACGGTGTCGTCTCCGAGCCGACCATGGCGGCCCAGGGCGCGGACGCCGTCACTGCCCGCATCGTCAAGCTCGCGAAGGCCTGCATTGCCGAGTCAGGCAAGAAAGTCGAGGGCGTGGGGATCGGCTCGCCGGGGCCCCTCAACACGAAGAGCGGCGTGGTGCTGCTCACGCCCAACCTCGGCTGGACGAACATGCCGCTGCGTGACCGCGTCAGCGA